>CALGKL010000255.1 GCA_937930495.1 uncultured Gloeocapsa sp. | reverse complement strand
GGTAAAAAGAAGACGATCTGCTCTAGGGTATTTTGTTGTACCCTTAAAGCACGTTCAAAATTAGGATCCCCCGTAGTCGCTGGTGGTTTAACATCATATTTAAATCTAGCTCTACCCACGTTGAGAGTAATCACAAAATAGACGAGCAAAGTTAAAACAGTAATAACAGCAGGTTCGATTAACATATATTCCAGATTTAAAACCCATTTTTTTGTAATTTAACACAATAGTTAAGAAATTATAAGTCTAACTCCTAAGTAATAAAAACTAGACATGGGTAGAATCCTTCCGACTACTTCCCTGAGGGATAAAATGGGAATGACCAGGGATAAAGTCACCTTCGGTGATTTTCTCTCCCTAATCGCGCCAAAAGATTATCCCTAATCTCCCTTAAAATTGTCCCTCACAGGAATATTTAAGTTGCTCTAAAGACATCTAATTATCTAGAAGAATTTTTTCAAATATTCGCTCTAATATTATTAATGATTTAGAACAAGAAAATCTTATTTTGAGATTGACAGCTAGGTTATGAAGGTTATTTAATAAACTACTTGAGAACGATAAAATTTGATTAATTTATCTCTAAATTTAAAGAGAAAAATTCAAATAAACATTTGCTGAATAAAAACGATTAATTATCTTCAGGATAATCCCGTATCCAAAAAAGTTATTATTTCTCAGCAAAAGAAAGGTTAAGAAAATTAAATTGACCCAGAAATTAGAGATGCTCTAAAAGAGCACAGTATTACTAAAATAATTCTAATCAGGGGAGAATTTTAAGACCAGTTGCAGTGATTGTCGCCTTAGATACCTTTGCACTTTGAGGAGAAAATTAAGTATGTTAGTACTAATGTTCTAGTGAGGGGTTGTCTAAAAACCATGGAAAGACTAACCAAAGTGCAACAAGAATTATATAGCTATTTGGTGAAATATATTAACGAAAGCCAACACGCGCCATCGATTCGCCAAATGATGGAAGCGATGAATCTGAAATCACCCGCACCGATTCAAAGTCGTTTAGAAAGACTACGCAATAAAGGTTACATCGACTGGATTGATGGACAAGCACGGACAATCAGAATTTTACAACAACCAAACCAGCAAAACCTACCTATTTTAGGAGCGATCGCCGCAGGAGGATTAGTGGAACCCTTTAATGACCTTCAAGAAACCCTCAATCTGAACTATTTATCTCAATCTAGCAATCATTACGCTCTAGTCGTAGTAGGAGATAGCATGATTCAAGATTTAATCGCCGAAGGAGATTATGTCATTATGCGTTCACCCTCTCCCCAGGAAATAATCAAAAATGGCGAAATTGTTGCAGCCAGAGTAAAAGGAGAAGGAACAACCCTAAAACATTTTTATCAAGAACAGGATTTAATTATTCTCAAAGCTTCTAACCCGAAATATCCACCGCTCCAAGTCAATCCCGACGATGTAGAAATACAGGGAATTTTGGTCGGGGTATGGCGACAAATCTAATCTAGACCAATATAAGTCAAAGTGGAAAAGCGCCCCTACCTAAGATTGCTAAAAACTAGGTTAATACTTCGCTAGTTTCTTGATCCCCAAAACGAATAATGTCATCTTCACCGAGATATTCACCATTTTGAACTTCAATTATCACCACAGGAATAACCCCAGGATTTTCTACTCGATGAGGTGTATTCATGGGAACGTAGGTAGACTGTTTCTGCATTAAGAGGGTTTCTTTCTGGTTACAGATAACCTTGGCTGTACCGGATACGACGATCCAATGTTCACTACGATGATAGTGCAATTGTGTACTGATATGGTGACCAGGATTAATGACGATACGATTAATCCGATAATTTGGACCTTCTTCTAAAAGAGTCACAGTTCCCCAAGGAGGATTTCTGGTGGAATGTTCTGGATTTTCCTTTAAATCACTCATAGAGATTTGCCAACTAAATTTAATCTCATTCTAGCTAAAGTTTTTCTTGATTATAAGTATAGAATTGTTGCAGTAGTCCTACGGTTTGAAAACGATAACTAGGTAATGGCTCAAAAAGTATTACTTTAGTTTCATAGATACTGAATAGAATAAAATTGCTTCTTTCAGTTTTAGTGGCGATGAATTGCTCTAGTTGAGGACGAGAGACATCTACCAAAGATTTACATTGTGACGCGAGGAATCCTCCCCCTTGACCCTTAGCTTTGTGACAAAAATCTTTTTTGAGATAGTTACTGAAACTAGTAGCTGCGTAATTTTCGTATTTTTTTTGTCCAGGATTAGTGACTAAAAGTATTAACCCAAATAATCCCAGAGTAATAACACCGCCTTTAAAAATTGATGGTAAACCTTGCATAATTTTATTTTCTGTGCTAGTATTGTCTAACGAATGGCGAGCGTAGCCAAGTGGTTAAGGCAGTGGATTGTGGTTCCACCATTCGTGGGTTCGAGTCCCATCGTTCGCCCTGTAAATATCAATTATCCCAATCTAGGCTATTGATTTCTCGACTATCAAAGTCGATCTGACAACGATGGGGATCTTTATGAAAATCACAAGTATAAAAGGCTAGACATTTCTGTTGTTGATTAATTAATCTGAGATTATATTGATATTCTCTAGCGATTGTCCCCATTTGATTGACTAAGCGATAGCGATTAACATAATCTAAAATTGTCCAAAGTTGACGGTTAATGATTAAATCAATGGAGTTATTCTCGGTATTAATTACCCAACCTTGGATTAATTGACCTTTAAAGGGGTCGAATTGTTCCTTCCCCCACCACAGCATCGGGAAATTATCCTCTGTTGCGGTAACTGTTATTGTCGAAGGGAGAGTACAGATAGTTTTCCTGGTTTCCGAGAGAACAATTTGGGGAGAACAACAAACCATCACAGTTATTATTAAAGATAATCTTTTTAACATACTAACATAACTTATTCCCAGAGACGACGACGGGAAGGACCATTTAAACGGTTGTGAGTATCTAAGAGAAGTTTGGGTATATCTAATTGTTGTGGACAACGGGGGAGACAATCTCCACAGTTGGTACAACGATTCCCTTTTTGACCTGGAAACCAATGACCTGCATTCTCTAGCATAGCATAACGATATTTACCGTAGTCGGTAAGGTCGTAAGCTACGGCTAAATTGCGTAACCGCAGAATTTCGGGAATGTTAATACTTTCCGGACAAGGAAGACATTGATAACATTGACTACAATAATCTGTGCCCAATTGTTGGTAGAGATGAGTTTCTAGGTTTTCGAGAACTTTTTGTTCAGCAGAAGTTAAGGGGTAATCCTGATTAGCTACCTTCAAGGGGGTATCTAATTCACCAGGGTTAGCAGGTCCTACACTCAGGGTAGTAATAGCGGGATTGCTTAGTAAAAAACGATAATTCAACTCTAAAGGTGTAAAAGGTTGACACAGATTAACCAGGGTTGGTGGGGGTTGGTAGAGACGTCCTCCTTTATCCGCGGGAGAAATAATAAATATTCCTAAGTCTTGATTTTTCGCTAATTCAATAATTTCTTGATTGCGTTGTCCAAAATAATAGTAGTGTAGATTAACGAATTCAAAGAGATTGGTCTTGATGGTAGAGGTGATTAATTCTACGCTGCCATGGGTAGAAAAACCTAGATGTCTAATTTTCCCCTGGGCGATCGCCTGATGTATGGGTTTGACACAACCCTCACTAGCGGTAATCCACTCTAGATGTTGTTGGGTATTGATTCCATGAATAGCTAGACAATCGATATAGTCTAATTGCAATCGCTGTAACGACTCAGTAATAGCTTGTTCCATTAGTTGAGGAGCGGGAGTAGGCGGTATTTTAGTAGTAATATATAACTCCTCTCGCGGTAAATTTTGTAGGGTTTTACCCAGATACTCCTCGCTTTTACCGTAACCTCTAGCGGTTTCAATGTGATTGATCCCCTTAGTAATCGCCGCTGTTATCGTCTGTTGAAACTCTGCTTCTGAGGCTAAACAACGCATTGTCCCTAGGGAAAACACGGATAAAACCAGATTAGTCTTACCAAAACGTCTATATTTCATTTAACTATCGTTATTGGACCCAAAC
>CALGKL010000254.1 GCA_937930495.1 uncultured Gloeocapsa sp. | reverse complement strand
AAAGATACCATGATTAGTTGATTGAGTTGTTCTCTCTAGAAGCCAACTCCGTCAAATTTACGTATTTATTAACAATTTCATAGCATCTTTTAACATCCTCTTCATTTGCTTCTCTGAAGTCTTTTAAGAGATACTTTTCTCCTAATTCCTCCCATTTAAAAGCTCCTATTTGATGAAAGGGAAGAACTTCAAATTTTTCAATAAACTTTTGCTGTTCATGAAGATTTTTTAAAAATAGGCCAATTTCGTTTAAATGTTCTTCACTATCATTAAGATTGGGAACTAGCACAAATCGAATCCAAGTTGGTATTTGATTTTCCTGCAAAAAATTAATCGTATTTAAGCTTGGTTGAATATCAACAGAGGTTATTTTCCTATAGAGCTCCCCATCAATGGCTTTTAAATCCATTAAAATTAAATCCGCGAGTTTTAAAGCTTTTTTAGTTTGACTCAAGGGAGGGAAGCCGCTAGTATCTATGGCAGAGTGAATCCCCTCTTCTTTACATAATTGCAAAAGTTCAGTGACAAAATCTGCTTGTAAAAGAGGTTCTCCACCAGAAATAGTAATCCCACCTTGATGAGAAGTTAAATAACCTTTATACCTTTTGATTTTAGCAAATAAATCCCTAGCAGTACACTGAGTATAAGTTATCCCGGTCAAAGGTGAACAAGAGCCTTTTAGTTTATCTTTATTAGCAAAATTAAATTGGCTTGAGTCTATTTTGGGCAGCTTTATACTATCGGGATTATGACAATATAAACATCTTAAAGTACATCCTTGTAAAAATACTAGAAAACGAAGCCCTGGACCATCAACCGCACCCAAGGCATAGGTAGAATGAATGAAACCTAGAGTTGAATTTTTGGGGTTCATTATATTTAATGCTTCTCAAATTAGTCGTAATAGTATTTTACTTAATCAGAAGCACAGATTTGTTTATAGGTTCTCAAAGATAGTCCTATTGACAACATCTAATTGTTGTTCCTTGGTCAGCTTATTAAAGTTTACGGCATAACCGGAAACTCGAATTGTTAGTTGTGGATATTTTTCTGGATGCTCCATGGCATCTAATAATAATTCTCGATTAAAGACATTCACATTTATATGATGTCCTTGGTCTTGAAAGTAACCACTAAGAATTCCCACCAGATTGTTCACTCGCTCATCCTCATCTCTTCCCAAAGCAGACGGCACAATACAGAAGGTATAGGATATTCCATCAGCTGCATCTTCATAAGGAATTTTAGCAACTGATTTACAAGAAGCAATAGCGCCACTTATATCTCTACCGTGCATTGGATTAGCGCCAGGAGCAAAAGGAGAACCTTTTTTCCGACCATCTGGAGTTGAACCCGTCTTTTGACCATAGACTACATTTGAGGTAATTGTGAGAATTGACTGAGTAGGCTCTGCATTTCGATAAATTTGACATCGTCTCAGCTTATTCATCACATTGCGTACCAATTCCGTGGCAATTTCATCAACTCGATCATCATCATTGCCAAAGCAAGGATATTCCCCTTCGCATTCATAATCCACAGCTAAGCCTTCTGAGTTTCTGAGCACCCTTACTTTACCGTATTTAATTGCGGATAAAGAATCGGCAACTAAAGATATCCCGGCAAGACCACAGGCCATTTTGCGGTGGACATGCACATCATGCAGGCTCATTTGCAGTCTCTCATAATTATATTTGTCGTGCATATAATGAATGCAATTTAAAGCATTGATGTAAAGTTTGGTCAGCCAGTCAAGAACATGATCAAACTTTTTCCTAACTTCTTTGTAGTCTAAAATGTCGCTTTTTATTCCTTCAAAAGCAGGCATAATCTGGTCGCCTGATTTTTCATCACGACCGCCGTTTATAGCATAAAGAAGGGCTTTAGCCGCATTTACTCTAGCACCAAAAAACTGCATCTCCTTACCAATCCTCATTGCTGATACACAACAAGCAATTCCATAATCATCTCCATACATTGGTCTCATTAAATCATCGTTCTCATACTGAATTGAACTTGTATCAATAGAAACCTTGGCACAGAATTGTTGGAATTGTTCGGGTAATTTTTCAGACCAGAGAACAGTAATATTAGGTTCTGGTGCCGGTCCTAGATTGTAAAGAGTTTGTAAAAAGCGATAAGATGTTTTAGAAACTAAAGTGCGCCCATCCTCAGCCATTCCACCGAGAGCCTCTGTTATCCAAACCGGATCTCCTGAGAACAATTCATTGTAAGCGGGTGTTCTTAAAAAGCGAATCATTCTTAATTTCATAACAAAATGATCGATTAATTCTTGAGCTTGTTGCTCTGTTAAGATTCCTGCTTTAATATCTCTTTCAAGATAAATATCAAAAAAGGTAGAGACTCTACCCAAAGACATTGCCGCACCATTTTGCTCCTTGACCGCACCCAGATAAGCTAAATAAGTCCATTGAATCGCCTCTTTAGCATTTTGAGCAGATTTTGATAGATCAAAGCCATATCCTTTGGCCATTTCTTTCAACTCACCAAGAGCGCGAATTTGTTCGCAAATTTCCTCTCTCAGTCTAATTAGATCCTCATCCAAAAAATCTAGTTCCAGTTGAATTAAAGATTGCCTTTTATCCTCAATTAAAGCGTCGACTCCATAGAGCGCTACTCTTCTATAATCACCAATAATTCTCCCTCTCCCATAAGCATCGGGAAGCCCGGTCACAATTCCGGCGCTCCTAGCTTTTCTTATTTCAGAAGTATAGGCATCGAAAACCCCATCATTATGAGTTTTCCTGTACTTGGTAAAAATTTCTTGGGTTTGAGGACTTAACTGATATCCGTAAGCTTCTAAAGAATTTCTGACAACTCTTATCCCCCCATTGGGCATAATTGCCCTTTTCAGAGGCTTATCCGTTTGAAGACCAACTATTTCTTCTAACTCTTTGTCTATGTAACCTGGAGCATGAGAAGTAATAGAGCTAGGAACTTCTGTGTCAGTATCAAGTATCCCAGTTTTTGATTCTTGTTTCATTAACTCTTTAACTTTTTCCCAAAGTTTTAGAGTCTTTTCTGTTGCAGGTTGCAAAAAAGAAGCATCTCCCTCATAAGGTGTATAATTTTCTTGAATAAATTTCCTGACATTGATTCTTTCCTCTTGTTCTACAGCAATACCCAAATTCATTATTTTTCCCCTCCTAAAATCCTGTAATTAGATTGAGCAATAAAGCTAAAATCTCTTGTTCGTAAATACTTGATAGCACGTTAGATTTCAAGATTTAAAACACTATTCTCCCCATCCTAATTTTTCTTTTTTTATTTGTCTGTGATCTGACATACATTATTAAGCCTTGAATCGGCAATTGTCTCAAATCATCTCTTGGTCTAACTTTCTCGGGAAACTCTTCCTACAATAAATTACTAAAGGGAAAAAAGTGGTACAATCCAAAACAAAAATTCACCACTTCGGAGGACAAGATCATTAACTCTTCTGTCAATCAACAATCAGAATCGATGCTCAAGGTACAGCCACAACCAGTTCTGCAAATTTCAGGGAAAGCTAGTTTAACTGGGGAGGTCCAAATCAGTGGAGCGAAAAACTCAGCTCTAGTGATTATGGCGGGAGCACTACTATGTTCTCAATCCTGTTATTTAAGCAATGTTCCTAACCTAGTAGATATCGATCGCCTGAGTCAGGTTTTAAGGGCTCTAGGGGTTAAAATCAGCAAAAAAGGTGACAACCTAGAACTTAATTGCCAAGATTTATCTCAATACGACGCCCCCTACGAAATAGTCTCACAACTAAGAGCCAGTTTCTTCATCATTGGACCACTGTTAACTAGATTAGGTATCGCCCGTATTCCTTTACCCGGAGGTTGCGCCATCGGTGCTAGACCAGTAGATCTTCACGTTCGGGGTTTAAAAGCCATGGGCGCAGAGGTCTTTATTGAACACGGTATAGTACACGCTCAACTCAAAGGTAATCATAAAAAACTCCAAGGAGCAAGAATCTACCTAGACTATCCTAGCGTAGGGGCAACAGAAACCCTAATGATGGCAGCAACCCTAGCCGAGGGAGAAACGATCATCGAAAACGCTGCCCAAGAGCCAGAAGTAGTGGATTTAGCCAACTTTTGTCGCGCCATGGGAGCACAAATTAAAGGAGCAGGTACACCAACCATAGCCATTACGGGAGTTGAGCGGTTACACGCCGTCGAATATACCATTATCCCCGATCGCATTGAAGCGGGGACCTTTTTAGTAGCCGGAGCGATTACCCAATCAGAAATCAGTCTTTATCCGGTTATTCCTGAACATCTCAGAGCAGTCAACGCTAAACTCAGGACCATGGGGGTACAAATTATTAAAGAGGATACCCAGCGTTTACGCTTAATTCCAGGTGTTTTAAAACCTACAGATATAGAAACTCTGCCCTATCCAGGCTTTCCTACGGATATGCAAGCTCAATTTATGGCTCTTTTAAGTGTTACTCAAGGTAATAGTGTTGTTACAGAAACGGTCTTTGAAAATCGCCTTGCTCATGTAGCCGAACTCAACCGTATGGGTGCTAATATTCGCGTTAAAGGTCACTACGCCTTAATCTCAGGTGTTTCCCAATTGTCAGGAGCTCCAGTGATGGCTACGGATTTAAGAGCCTCAGCAGCTTTAGTTTTAGCGGGATTAGCAGCCGAGGGAACTACCATTATGCAAGGATTACACCATCTCGACCGAGGCTACGATGATCTCGAAGGGAAACTCAGAAAATTAGGAGCAAACATCCAACGCACTACTCTAGAGACTCCTCTGTTTTAGGTCCATAGACATATTGTTCAAAAGTCTTCACTCTAGGTAGAGGTTGACCTTCTTCTAGAGCTGATTTGACCAAAAAATCGATTACTTCTAGAGCATTTTTCATCGCCTCTTCGTAAGTCTCTCCATAGGTATGACATAGGTTACCCCATTCTGGTAAGGTGACAACAAAACATTGGGCACTATCAGACCATTGGATAATCATGGTATAGTGATGATTCATTTAGTTAGTCTCTATTTTGGGTATAGTTTCGAGTATAGTTTGAGAGATAAAAGGGAGTAATTCTCGGTTTTGACTAGCCTTCCCTTCGGTAAATACTACCAGTAAGTAAGGGAAACAATTAGGAATTTCTATATAAGCAGCATCATGACGCACTTGAGTCGTCCACCCCGCTTTTGACCAAAGTTGGGCTTCTGGTGGTAATGCTTCTCCTAAAAATCCCTGGATTTGATTTTCTCCCTCTCCATTAGCAGGAGCATTGAGAGAACGTTTGAGTAAACTCATCATTTCTTGCGATCGCCGGGAACTCACCGTTACCCCACCGACGATACTATGTAATAACCGCGCCACTGCTTCTGTTGTCAGCATATTACGGTTTTCCATTAATTCCCCTAAAAAAGCTCTTTCTCTACCATAAGGACCATCACACCAGGTTTTTTGATTTAAATTAACCGTAGCCAATTCTGACCACCCGAGAGATTGAAAATAACGATTAATGATATTCCGTTGGTATTTCCAGGTTTCCCAAGGACCAGAGGGTAACTCAGGTCCACTGGTTGTACCTGTTAAAACATCCACGATTAAACTCGTAGCGTCATTACTAGAATCCACGATCATATCACGCAAAGCACGATTTAACTCATTAGAGACAGAAACCATATTATTCTCTAGCCATTCGTGCATCGCTACCAGATAAAATAACTTAACCAAACTAGCAGGATAAATTCTCTCATTCCCACGATAACTAAAACCTCTGACTGGATGTTGCCAAAATTCCTCCGCAGAAATCGCTCCTCCTGTATTGACAATTACGGGAGGATCGTACACAATCCAAGTCAGAGCAATCTGATTACGAGCTAATTGGGGAAAATTTCCCCAAATCTTCTTAAGTACGCTTAATCCTATTTCTTCTAACTGGTTATCTTGATTAAAAAAACTGCTCATTGTGTTTAAAAATGGAACAAGAATATTGCTGTGGTATAGATTTAGATCTCTATGATTCTCCTGCTTGTGAAATTTTAGCAACTCAAGCAGCTAAAGGACGCCACCTGATTCTATTATCCAATAAACAGGTTAATCACGCTATACAAGTATTGTTAAGGGAAGATAATTATTCAGCTTGGTTACCTATCTCTCAAGTTAAACATCTTTACCCCTCCCAAACACCCTATCAAGCTATCCCTTTTTCCCGTCAACAAATCCTTTCTCTAATCCCTGAAATTATCGCTTATACCCAGCGAGCTAAACAACAGCCTAATTATTATCTTTGGGGAGGGACAATTGGACCTAATTATGATTGTTCCGGTTTAATTCAAGCAGCTTTTGCTAGTGTTGGTATCTGGTTACCCCGGGATTCCTCTCAACAAGCAGAATTTACCCAACCTATTTTAGCTACAGATTTACTCCCTGGTGATCTGATTTTTGGCGCCGAAACCAAAGTTAATCATGTTGCTCTCTATCTCGGCGATGGTTATTATATACATAGTTCTGGTCCAACTCTAGGTCATAATGGTATTGCGATCGATTCCTTAACCTCCGATAACCCCTATTCTCGTAAAATTTCTGGTTATGGTCGAGTCATCTGTAGTCTAGTTTAAATTTTTAAGATGGTATCTACACCCTTGGAAAAACATACTCAAATATCCCCTGATGTCTCCGTAGTTGTCCCAGTTTATAACGAAGTAGAAAGTATCCCCCATTTAATCGAGGCGATCGCCCAAAGTTTTGTCCCCTTAGCCCAAACTTATGAAATT
>CALGKL010000253.1 GCA_937930495.1 uncultured Gloeocapsa sp. | reverse complement strand
CTTTACCCAGGTTATCCTGATCCTCCTGGTGTTTGCTATTGTTGCTCTGGTAGCGATTCAGCCTCTTTTACGTCGTCGTCTAGCATAGGTTAGAATCATGTTTACTCTCAAATCTTTTTCGTTTGCTCTGTGTTGTTTTGCTTCCTGGTTTTATCTGGTCTCACCTACTTTAGCGCAAATTAATTCTCCAGATAATCCCAATTACCAACAAAATGAGTATAGCTCGATGACAGGTCCTGGTGGTTTAAATCCCCTTGATTTGATTCACCGTGTTAATATGGGGACATCTCGAACCTCAGAACAGTTTCAAAGGGATAATCAACAAAACCTAGACAACGCAGCCACAGATTTTAAACGTCAGCAACAGGAACTTTGGCAAAATCAACAACAAACCGATTCTGATTAATCTATCCTCTTTACTTATCTCAGGGTAAAAACAGGAGGGTTGGAGATCTCTCCAACCCTCTTTTTTGTTTAATGGTTAGGTAGAAACCAACATCCTTTCAGGGAACGTCGCTTTTTTAGTGGTTATCGTCTCTTCTAATTCCACAGCAGAAACCAATTGAGAATCTGATTGACGTACGGTTAACTTTCCTAGAGATAATTCCTCTCGCCATTGATAACCTTGTTTCCAAGCACGGTATTTATTAGCATTCCAACGAGGATTGGCTGGATATCCCGCAAAACCAGAACGTAGTGCAGCATGGTTTTCAGGAGCAATTTTAGTGTAGATCCAGATCTTGTCGGTTAGATCAACTACGATGAGGCTGTTTGTACCTAATTTAACCACAGAAGCTCACCCCCTTTTTGAGTTATTTTCGCCTATCTTAACCTTATCATAAAATATTAAAATTTGTAAAATTTAACACAAATAAACTGGAGATGCAACCAGAGCAGTCCACAAACTGAAAAAGCTGACTAGATACTAGTTCAGTCAATAACGAAATTGGCGATCGCGATGGTCAACAGATGAGGATTTTATTTCAAACCTCGGTTAATCCCTGAGGTCAGAAAACTCAACAAGTCGTCCTCCCCTTGCTATTGTAATCCCCAATCCGCTCAAGAGTTAGAGCCTCAATTAAGACAAGAGTTACTAATTGAGGTGAAAGATTTACCGGTTGAACAAGCTTATGCCTATGGTACTACTGACTGACTGCAAGGGGAAGATGATTAATTAAGGCAATGGAGTTTATTGAGCTGAATTTGATCAGAAATCAATTTAGCCTGTTTCAAAGCGGTGAGGCGATCGCCCATCCAATATTCACCAGGAATTAAACCAGCGATCCCTAATTTTTCCAAACGACGTCTAACTTTTCCTGTAGCACCAACAATAATTACTGGTCTACCTAAATCAATAGTTTCTTGAATCGCATTTTCGATCGCTAGAGAAGAGGTTACCCCCAGAATAGGTACTTCAGCTAAATCCACAATTAAAACGTCATAATTATCAACATCGGCGTGTTTGCGAGAGATAGCCTTAGCGACACCAAAAATCATCGGACCACTGAGATGGAATAGTAACACTCTTCCTTTAGCCGAATCTAAAACTTCTTTCTCCTCTGGAGTCAAGACAATTTGATCATCGGCGTCGGTGATGGTTTTCACAGAGCGAGATTGTAATTCACTGAGGCGATCGATGGTCAAGATATTAGCGATAAATACCCCAACGCCCACGGCTACCATTAAATCGACAAATACGGTTAAGATAATCACACCATAGAGAATTGCTGCCGATTTACGAGAAATTTTGTGTACCCTTTTTAAGAAAGCCCAATCAATGATATTAATACCTACTTTTAAAACAATTGCCGCCAAAACCGACAGAGGTATATAGGAAGTTATCGGCGCTGCCCATAAGACTATAATCATTAAAAATAAAGCCCGAAATATACCTGCTAAAGCGGTACGTCCTCCTGCTTTAATACTAACTACGGTTGCCGTGGTTGCACCAGAGCCAGCAATTCCTCCACATAAACCAGTAATTAAATTAGCTATACCTTGAGCCACTAATTCTTTGTTAGACTTATGCTCTGTCCGAGTCAAACTATCAGAAACCACACAGGTCAATAAACAATCAATCGAGCCAACTACGCCTAATACCATCCCGTTGACAAACATCAATTTCAAGTTATCGGGGGTAAAAGTAGGCATTTGGAGATGAGGTAATCCTGGTGTAATTTCACCAATAGTAGCGATGGTCCGAATTTCCACATTTTTAGATACTAGTAAAGCTAGTAATGTCCCTACAACTAAAGCTCCTAATTGGGGTGGTGCAAATTTTTTCCAGGAATTAGGATAAACTAAGATAATCACCAGAGTAACTACGCCTAAAATAGTTTCCCAAGGATTAATATGAGTAATTAAAACAGGAAGGTTACGGATTAAACCAATTAACCCACCAGGGGGCGTATCTTGTCCCAAAAAAGGTGCTATTTGTATGGAAATCAGGATTATGCCAATCCCACTCATAAAACCAGAGACAACATTATAGGGAAGCATGGTAATATAGCGTCCCAATCCTAATGCTCCAAAGATCATTTGGAATATCCCGGCGATCATAATTACGGTAAAAGTCATCGCCAGTATCTTTTCAGGACTACTATCAGGATTACTTGCGTATAAGCTGCTTACTACAGCCGTGACAATCACTGTCATCGGACCAGTTGGCTCAGAAATTAGACTAGGAGTACCCCCAAATAGAGCAGCGAAAAACCCGACTATTATTGCTCCCCATAAACCAGCAGAAGCTCCAGCACCGGAAGCAATACCGAAGGCTAAAGCCATTGGTAAAGCTACTACCGCAGCGGTTAACCCTCCAAATAAATCTCCCTGGAGGTTACGAAAATTTATCTCATTAGTTATTTTCATTTTTTGGTGAACTCGATTTTCCCAATAGTTTTAGTAAACCAAATCAGACTATTGTTAAAAACTTATCACAAAACTTGATAAAAGTTAATATAATTTGTTAATGTCAATGATCATCATTAAATATCTATTGTTGACAATTAGCAAAAAGCATAGTAGAATGCATGGCTTTGTTTCAAAGCTAAATCAACTTCTCTAAAAGATTGAGAATAAAAAAACGTGTAATATATTTAAACAGAAGAGAGGATGATTAAAATCAAGCAATTTCCGATCCAACAAATCAAGAGAGAATGGTTTTCTAATCCTAAAGCCGATATACTTGCAGGAGCAGTAGTAGGATTAGCTTTAATACCAGAAGCGATCGCCTTTTCGATTATTGCAGGAGTAGAACCAAAAGTAGGACTATACGCCTCGTTTATTATAGCTATTACCACAGCTTTTTTAGGAGGAAGACCAGGGTCAATATCAGCAGCAACTGGAGCAATGGCTCTATTAATGGTTGAATTGGTAAAAAACTATGGCTTACAATATCTTTTAGCAGCAACCCTGTTAACAGGTTTATTGCAGATATTATTTGGTATTGGCAAACTAGGACGTCAAATGAAATACGTACCTAGAGCTGTTATGCTTGGCTATATTAATGCTTTAGCTATCTTAATTTTTACTTCCCAATTGCCCGAACTAACTCAAGTTCCCCACACAGTTTACTTAATCACAGTATTTTCTCTAGGAATTATCTATATTTTACCTAGATTTACTAAAGCCGTACCCTCTCCTTTGGTAGTTTTGATAGTGATGGGAATAGCCAAGATTACCCTAAAACTAGACGTTCCCACCATCGGTGATAAAGGGGAACTCCCAACCTCTTTGCCCCTATTTAGCTTACCTCAAGTTCCCTTTAACCTAGAAACCCTACAAATCATTTTTCCCTATTCATTAACCATGGCGGTAGTAGGTTTACTAGCTTCCTTTTTAACAGCATCTTTGGTAGATGAATTAACCGACACTCCTAGTGATAAAAATCAAGAAGCTAAAGCACAAGGGATCGCTAACCTGATTACCGGCTTTTTTGGTGGTATGGCAGGATGTGGTATGATCGGACAATCGGTAATTAACATCCAGTCTGGAGGAAGAGGGAGATTATCAACCTTCTCTTCGGGGGTTTTTCTCTTAATTGCGATTCTGCTTCTGGGTAATTGGGTTAGAGAAATTCCCATGGGTGCATTAGTAGCAGTAATGATTATGGTTTCTATCGGTACATTTCGTTGGTCATCGATTAAAAATCTCTTACGGACACCTCGGAGTGAAACCGCGGTTATGCTGACCACAATGGTAGTGACCATTTTAACTCGCAATTTTGCCTTAGGAGTAGTCACAGGAATAGTGATGAGTACCGTCTTTTTCTCCCGTAAGATCGCTCAACTAGTCTTTGTGGATAAAGTTCTCAAGGAGGATGGGACACATCGAATCTACAGCGTCTCAGGTCAGATTTTCTTTTTATCTGTAGATGAATTCTTAACCGTTTTTGACTTTGAGGAATTTGTTGACCGCGTAACCATCGATCTGACCCACGCTCATCTTTGGGATCAAGGTGCAGTAGCGGCTATAGATAAAGTGGTGATGAAATTTAGACGCAACGGCGCCGATGTTCAACTAATAGGTTTAAATGAACCTAGCGCTAACCTCTTAAACAAACTGGCGGTCTATCAGAACGATCACAAACTAACCCAAGAAAAAGCATGAAAAAAATTTTATTATGTACCGATGGCTCTGCTTTTGCTGAAAGTATCTATCGCTATGGTGCTTGGTTCGCCACTAGATTATCAGCAGAGGTAAGGGTTTTATCGGTTATTGATATTCGTAGTCAGAAAATGGCTTCTAATAGTAACCTTAGTGGTGCTATAGGTTTGGGAGCATCGGAAGAACTACTTAACAATTTAGTAGAAATTGAGCATCAAAGAGCTAAACTCAACCACCAAAAAACTAAATTGATTTTGCAAAATGCTGAAATTGCCTTGAAAGAATATGGAGTTGCGCCCATAAATTTGATTGAGAAAACAGGTTTTTTAGTAGATTTTCTCTCTGAGTTCGAAGTTGAATCAGACTTGATTGTCTTAGGAAAACGGGGAGAAGGTGCAGATTTTGCCAGTAAACATTTAGGAGCAAATGTAGAAAGAATTATTCGCAGTATTCATAAACCCTGTTTAGTAACTCCTAGAGAATTCCAACCCATTAAAAAAGTGCTGATCGCTTATGATGGTAGTCCTACGGGAGCAAAAATCCTCCAGTTTCTAGTCAATATTCCTTTATTTCAAGACTTAGAGTTACATCTGCTCACCGTTGCCAAAAGTTCCGAGGATAGTAAAATAGTCTTACTCAATGAAGCTGGACAAAATTTAAAAGCCAAAGGATTAAATCCTATTTGTCAAATCCAAGCTGGTAATCCTGAACAAGTGATTGTTGATTACGCGCAAACTCAGTCCATCAACTTATTACTAATGGGAGCTTATGGACATAATCGTATCCGTCAACTGGTAATTGGCAGTACCACCGCCCAAGTATTGCGTAGTAGCAATATTCCCCTACTTTTATTTAGATAAAACCTTTAATCAGGTTTTTCTGAACAAATAAATCCAGAAGCTTGG
>CALGKL010000252.1 GCA_937930495.1 uncultured Gloeocapsa sp. | reverse complement strand
TTAATCTGAATTTGTTTAATCGTCTTGACAAGCGAGACAATTATGATTATAAGATTAATTAGATTGGTAAGCTTCTCACTAAGCCTAACCTTTATTTTTAGCACAAATAATATTATAAAGCAAAAATCTACTTTTTTGCCTCTGTTGATTTGATCTTTTTAACTAAATACGGAGAGTGACTGTTTTAACTCAGAGAGGGAGTCGAGTTAACTGTTGCTGATGATTCAACAAAAGCATAATTCCATTGAGGCTCCGGTGCTGATTTGAGACTTTCTAGGGTAGCGACAAAGTCATTGATTCCTTGAAATTCTTCATACACAGAAGCAAAACGAATATAAGCTACTTCACTTTCCCGTTTAAGCAATTTTAAAACTAACTTCCCAATGGTTTTGGTGCTGATTTCTTTTTGGGGACTTTGTTGTACTTCGGTTTCGATTTCATCCACTAGACTATTGAGATGATTAGTCGAAATCCCTGTTTTTTCACAAGCTCTCACCATTCCTCGTAAAATTTTAGAGCGATCAAAAGATTCTCTCGTTCCATCTTTTTTGATGACAGTCAAGGGAATATATTCGATCCTTTCGTAGGTAGTAAATCGCTGTTTACATTTTAAACATTCTCGACGTCTTCTGATACTTTTTCCCCCTTCGGTAGAGCGGGATTCTAATACGCGACTATTACTGTGTTGACAAGCGGGACATTGCATGATTAAAAAATAAGCCGTTTTATTTCCATCTTAACTATAGTTTAAGATAGTTTAATACGGCTCTAAACCAAAATCGCCAAAAATTAACTTATTTGAACTTTTAAACAGCTATTTGCTGATTCTCGGAGGCTCACGAAAGGCGATCGCGAAAAAGATAACACCAAGGGCTAGGGTTAATACTAAAATGTAAGCAGCGCTTTCCATGGTTTAAATCTCTAATTTACAATGTTGTTCAAAACTTACTATCTATACCATATCAGATAATTTTAACAATTAATCATGAAGCTTAAATTTTTATCTTTCAGTTTGTTATTACTGATGGTGTTAGAAATACCTAAAGCTAAAGCCTCAACTCTTGATTGGCCAATTTTAACTATCAGTAATAATTTCCAGTCAAATCAAGCCATTTATGTTAATCCTACCCAAGGTAATGATCAAGAGGGTAGAGGGAGTGAGGATTCCCCTTTTAAAACCATTACTCAAGCTTTGATGTTAGCTAATCCCAATAGTCTGATTATCCTCTCGCCTGGTACTTATAGTCTAGAGTCTGGGGAAATTTTCCCTTTAATCTTAAATAATGTGACTATTCAGGGTTCTCCTCGCAGTCAAGGACATAATGTGATTATCAGAGGTAGTGGTGATTATATTAGCTCCACAGGCGCGGGACATAATGTAACTATTGTTGCTACATCGAGGGGGAAATTAACGGGGGTAACGGTAACTAATCCCCACGACCGAGGTTATGGTTTATGGTTAGAATCGGCTAATTTAGAAATTAGCAACAATACCTTTACCCAAAATGGTGCTTCAGGAATAGCGGTTAATGGGGAGAGTCGAGCTGTAATTACCAGGAATCGGTTTTTTAACAATCGAGGTAATGGTTTAATTGTGTACGCTCAATCCTCTGTTGAGGTAAGAGATAATACTTTTGAAAAAACCGGTTTTGGGATTAGCGCCTTGGAAAATAGCCAAATCCAGTTGGAAAACAATCAAATTATCAGCAATAGAATCGGAGTGATTCTGGAAGGAAATGCTCAAGCTACCCTAAGGAAAAATGTTATCGAACAATCAACGGAAGATGGTTTAGTGGCGATCGCATCGGCGCAAGTCGATTTAGGTACCACTAGGGAATCAGGGGAGAATCTGTTTATCAGCAATCGGGGTTTAGACATTCGTAATTTAACCAAAAATACGATCATCGCAGTTGGGACACAGTTATCAGGAGATTTTGAAGGTTCTGTAGACTTTGGTAATTCTTTGGTAGTCGATTCAGGAGATAGTCCTGTTTATATACCTGTTCCCCCTCCTGAGAATCCCCAACCTATCCCCTTAAAGACTAGTTATCGAGTCATTGTCTCGGTTAGTGAACAACAAGAAAGCAAAATCAGAACATTATACCCTGGTGCTTTTGCTACGGTTTATTCCGGACAAAGAGTTTTACAAGTTGGTTTATTTACTAATTGGCAAAATGCCCAACAAGTATTAGAAGACCTCAAGGAGTTGGGCTTGAAAGAAATTATCATGTTAATCGATTGAGATGAGGGGAGGAGCATAAATCATATTAGCGGTAACATTTTGCACATCATCTAAAGATTCGAGGGTATCTATCAGTTTAAGGACAGATTGGGCTTGTTGAGGATCGCTAATTTCGATAGTATTAGAAGGTAACCAGCGCATTTCTGACTCGCTCACGGTAAACCCCTGATTTTGGAGAAGATTATAGAGATTTTCTAGATTACCAATCTCTGTAAAAACTTCCGCTCCCGATTCATCTTCGTCCTCAAACAACTCGTAATTGAGAATATCAGTAGTTAAGGATATTGCCAAAAGTGCATCTTCGTCGATTTTCCCTGCTAATCTGACTACCCCTTGTTGATTAAACATCCAACTAACACAGCCCGTTTCTCCCAAATTACCGCCATTTTTGGTAAAAGCAGAGCGTAAATCAGCAGCGGTACGATTACGGTTATCCGTGAGAGCTTCAATCAGGATCGCCACTCCGCCGACTCCATAACCTTCGTAGCGAATTTCCTCGTAATTACTATCCTCACTGACATAAGTACCCGCACCTTTAGCGATCGCTCTTTCGATATTCTCATTCGGGATACCCGCAGCTTTAGCTTTATCAATAGCTGTGCGCAGTTGAAAATTAGCATGAGGATCTGGTAATCCTTGACGGGCAGCAACGATAATAGCTCTAGATAATTGTGTAAAAGTTTTGCCTTTTTTAGCATCGACTCTGGCTTTTTGTCGTTTAATATTTGCCCATTTACTATGACCAGCCATAGATAATTCTTTAGAAACGTCCTCGACCTCAACATCATAGCAAAAATTGCTAAAGTTAAAGTACAGATCTTAAGTAAATTAAATTATTCCCATGCTCAACTTCTTATTGACTTGGCTAGTAGCTACTATTTCCCTGGTACTCACCGCTTATCTCGTTCCAGGAATCACGGTCAGTAGTTTTACTGGAGCAGCGATCGCTTCTTTGGTGATTGGTTTCCTCAACGCCACAGTTAGACCTGTATTAATTATTTTGACCTTACCCTTGACCATTTTAACCCTTGGCTTATTTCTCTTAGTAGTTAACGGCATTTCTTTATCTCTAGCGAGTTATTTAACCCCCGATTTTTTAAGAGTAAGCGGTTTTTGGCCCGCGGTAATCGGAGCGATTGTTTTATCGATTATTTCTTCTTTTCTAGGGGGATTCGCTCAAAGGCTCGAAGAGTAATACCACGGGTCTTATAAAGGCGCGACGATTTTCCTTGACTACTTTTAAAAAGTGCCAAAATAGAATAGAGTTAAAAATGACTAAATATTAATAGTATTTTCCTGCACAGTTTAATGGTAGCCACAACAGATACAAACGTTGGTAAAATCACCCAAGTCATCGGACCTGTAGTCGATGCTCAATTTCCCAGTGGTAAATTACCCAATATTTACAACGCCCTAAGAATTGAAACTACAAATGAAGCTGGACAAAAAATAGCCGTTACTTGTGAAGTACAACAGCTATTAGGAGATAATCAGGTACGTGCAGTAGCAATGAGTTCTACTGATGGGTTAGTCCGCGGTATGGAAATAGTAGATACAGGCGCACCGATTAGCGTTCCCGTCGGTAAACAAACTCTCGGACGTATTTTCAACGTTTTAGGAGAACCAGTAGATAATAAAGGTCCAGTAGAATACCAAGAAACCTCACCAATTCACCGTCTTGCACCTAAATTAACCGATTTAGAAACCAAACCCACGGTTTTTGAAACAGGAATCAAAGTAATCGACCTGTTAACCCCCTATCGTCGTGGTGGGAAAATTGGTCTATTCGGTGGAGCTGGAGTTGGCAAAACCGTAATTATGATGGAATTGATCAATAATATCGCCATTAACCACGGTGGGGTATCAGTGTTTGGAGGTGTCGGAGAGCGTACCCGGGAAGGAAACGACCTCTACAACGAGATGATCGAATCCAAAGTAATCAACGAAGAGAATCTCAGTGAATCCAAAATTGCTCTAGTTTATGGTCAAATGAACGAACCACCAGGAGCGAGAATGCGTGTGGGATTATCCGCCTTGACCATGGCTGAATATTTCCGCGATACCAACAAACAAGACGTATTGCTCTTTATTGATAATATCTTCCGTTTCGTTCAAGCCGGATCTGAAGTATCAGCGTTATTAGGACGTATGCCATCAGCGGTGGGATATCAACCTACTCTTGGTACCGACGTAGGAGACCTTCAAGAAAGGATTACCTCTACCAAAGAAGGTTCGATTACCTCAATTCAAGCTGTCTATGTACCCGCAGACGACTTGACAGACCCCGCACCGGCGACTACCTTCGCCCACTTAGACGGGACAACAGTATTATCTCGTAGTTTAGCGGCTAAAGGAATCTACCCCGCGGTAGATCCCCTTGGGTCAGCCAGTACTATGCTACAACCTAGTATCGTTGGGGAAGAACACTACAAGACAGCTCGCGCAGTTCAATCAACCTTACAACGATATAAAGAGTTACAAGATATTATCGCGATTCTAGGTTTAGATGAACTCTCAGAAGAAGACCGCTTAGTGGTAGATCGCGCTCGGAAAATTGAACGTTATCTCTCCCAACCTTTCTTCGTAGCTGAAGTATTTACAGGATCTCCGGGTCAATATGTAACCCTAGAAGAAACGATCAAAGGGTTTAATATGATTCTCTCAGGAGAGTTAGATAAATACCCCGAACAAGCATTTTATATGGTGGGAACTATCGACCAAGCGATCGCTAAAGGGGAAAAACTGCTCAATGGTTAATACCTAAGATAGATTCACGAGGAAGCTAATTATGGCTTCCTTTCTTTAAGTTTTGTATCGATAAAGCCTAAAATCAGCAAGTAATGTTATCCTAAAAGTAGAAGCATAAATCAAGCTTCTCCTGGCAGATTAAACAGGCAGTTTGATTAATGAAGAGGTAAGTAAGCTGTTTAAATCTACGTCTGTCTCGTTAAAACCAAATAACAGCAGCCCAACAAATTCTTATATTTCCTAAAATGGCAGTCGGGGAGTTCAAAAAACGATTGAATCGGTTACACTCCAGATAGTATCAAAAGGCTCGGGAAATCTCTAGGTAAATTTGGTTGGGTTGCTGTTGTTTTTTGGAAATTGGGAAATATAAATTATGAAAGTTGAACTAAAAGCAGTTTTAAGCGATCGCCATCTCAACGCTCAACAAAAAAGTAGCCAACGTCAGTTAGAAATCAGCATCGGGGTTAATTCTTCAACAGTACCGGAAAATCACTTACCCCTGAATCTTTGCTTAATAATCGATTACAGTGGTTCGATGAAGGGTAAACCCCTAGAAAAAGTTAAACAAGCAGCAGTAGATCTTATTGCTAAACTCAATCCAGAAGACAGAATATCAGTAGTAGGGTTTAACCATCAAGCCAAAGTAATTATACCCTGTCAAGGATTAGAAAACCTTTCGATAGTAGAACAAGCGATCGCCGATTTACAAGCGGATGGGGGAACAGCCATAGATGAAGGTTTAAAATTAGGTATTCAAGAAATCGCCAACGGGAAGAATAATCGCATTTCCCAAATATTTTTACTAACCGATGGGGAAAATGAACACGGAGACAATCAGAGGTGTCTGAAACTAGCAGAATTAGCCTCTAACTATAACATTACCGTCAATACCCTGGGATTTGGTAGTCATTGGAATCCCGATGTTTTAGAAAAAATAGCCGATCGCGCCACAGGTACACTTTGTCACATAGAAGAACCCGAACAAGCCCTCAGGGAATTTCAACGCCTATTTACCAGAGTTCAAGGGGTTAACTTTACCAACGCCTATCTACTTTTAGAATTAAATCCCCAAGTGCGTTTAGCGGAAATGAAACCCGTAGCCCAAGTATCTCCAGAAACCATCGAGTTACCCATAGAAGAAATATCAGGTTTATATACAACCCGTCTTGGGGATTTAATGAGAGACGTACCAAGAGTTATCCTGGCTAATCTTTATCTTCATAACCTACCAGTAGGAGAAGTAACCATAGCCCAAGTGCAAATACGCTATGACGACCCCATCTCAGGAGCTCAAGGATTACTCTCAGAAAAAATACCCGTAAACGCTATAGTACAACAGGATTATCAACCAGCACGAGAACCGGGGGTGGAGAAATCGGTTTTGGCTTTAGCCAAATATCGTCAAACCCAATTAGCCGAGAAAAAATTACAAGATGGCGATCGCCGTGGGGCAGCCACTCTCTTACAAACAGCGGCCAAAACAGCCATACAGTTAGGTGACAAAAGTAGTGCAACTGTACTGCAAAGCAGCGCTACTCGCTTACAATCAGGAGAAGATCTCTCAGAAGCGGAACGGAAAAAAACCCGTATGGCTTCTAAGACTCAGTTACAATAGTCGTGTTTTGACTTAAAAATTATCTAACCCCGATATATTTATGGGTTTGTAAACTAACGCGCCATTGAGGGTTTTTCAGGACATAATTATAAACTATTTGAGAGCTTTTTTGACTGTGCCATTCAGGTTGAAGATATTTGATGGCGGTGGGAGGAATTTGGTCAGCTTGTATTTCAGCCCATTCTAAATCTTCTGAATCAGCGATTACTACCTTAAGTTCTTTAACGTGATTGTAAATACTCCGATGAGGTGGTTTATAGGGTTTAGGAGAGAAGGTTATCCAATCAAAGCTACCGGTTAAAGGATAAGCGCCAGAGGTTTCTAAATGAAGGGGGATACCTAAGCTAGCTAATTCGGTGGTGAGAGGTTCGAGATTGTGCATAAGGGGTTCTCCACCAGTAATAACCATAATTTTGGGGTTAGCTGCTACTACTTGTTGAGTTAGGAGTTGACCAGATAATTGGGGGTGATTATGTTGACTCCAGGATTCCTTTTGATCACACCAGGGACAATGTACATCACATCCAGCTAAGCGGATAAAAAAAGCGCTGACACCACTCCAATAACCCTCACCCTGGAGAGAGTGAAATGTTTCGACAATGGGATAAGTAATAATCATTGGATAAAACGATAGAGATATTCAGATAAAGTCAGAGGATCAACCCCTAATTCAGTTTTAACAGCAGCTGCTTTAAGGGCGCCTTGACTATGCCAACAAGCAGCTATAGCTACAAGTTTCTCTAATTGGCTGTGGGTGGGATTTTGAGCAATCAAACCACCTATTAACCCAGTCAAAACATCACCACTACCACCCCTAGCTAAAGCGGGGGTACTTTCGCCGAGGAGATAAACTTCCTGATGGGGAGAAGCGATCGCCGTTCTGGCCCCCTTTAATAATACGATAGAGTTACTTAAGTGAGAGGCTCTTCTCACTGCGGTAATTCTATCGGCTTCGGGGTGTTCAATTTCCGGGAAAAGACGTTTAAATTCTCCCAGATGGGGTGTCATGAGCGTGGGAGATTGACGTTGGGAGATAGCCTGAATCAACTTGGTTTGGGCGATAATATTTAAAGCATCAGCATCAAGAATCAAAGGACAATCCACCCCTAATAGAGATTCTACCAGAGAAGGAACAGCAACGGTTAAACCGGGGCCACAGGCGATCGCCTGGTATGGCTCTAGGTTAACTGGTACAGAGGCGATCGCACCTGAAGGAGTTTCCGGACAAGGAATAACAATAGCTTCAGGAAGATAATTTAACAACAATGGTTTCAGAGACTCAGGTACAGCCAGAGACAACATTCCTACACCTGTAG
>CALGKL010000251.1 GCA_937930495.1 uncultured Gloeocapsa sp. | reverse complement strand
GTAGGACCGGACAAGGTTTAACAGTAGAAACTATAGTTAAATTAGCCGAAATTGATAATATAATTGCTATAAAAGAAGCTAGCGGTAATTTAGACTTAGCTTGTGGGATTCGGACTCTTACCCCCCCCTCTTTCGCTATTTACGCTGGGGATGATTTTCTGACTTTACCACTATTGACTGTAGGAGGAGTAGGCGTAGTCAGCGTCGCTAGTCATCTGGTAGGTAAAGAAATAAAACAAATGCTAAAGGCTTTTCTCACAGGAGATACAGCTGCAGCAGTAGCTATGCAGTTAAAATTATACCCTTTGTTTAAAGTTTTGTTTTGTACGACTAATCCCATTCCCGTAAAAGCGGCACTCAAACTACAAGGATGGTCAGTAGGGTCTCTGCGTCCCCCTCTGGTGGAGATTAGTTCAGAATTAGAAGCACAATTAACCGAAGTATTAAGTAATTTAGCCTTGATTACCAAAGCATAGACAATCAAGTTTTTACGACTCAAACGTTCGACATAAGGAGTAATATGCGTAAAAAAATAGACCAAAAACCAACTCTTAAAATCATTCCCCTAGGGGGGTTAGATGAAATAGGGAAGAATACCTGTGTTTTTGAATACGAAGACGAGATAATTCTCTTAGATGCCGGGATCGCTTTTCCCACCGACGAAATGCATGGTGTTAATATAGTGTTACCAGATATGAGTTATCTGGTCGAAAATCAACACCGGATCAAGGGAATGATTGTTACCCATGGACATGAGGATCATATCGGGGGAATTCCTTATCATCTCAAACAAATAGACATACCCATAATCTATGGTCCACGTCTAGCCATGGCCTTATTAAAGGATAAGCTAGAAGAAGCAGGATTATTAAACAAAACTAAATTAGAAAAAGTTCTGCCCAGAGATGTGATCAGAATTGGGGAACATTTCGCTGTAGAATTTCTCAGAAATACTCACTCTATAGCTGATAGTTTTACGATCGCCCTCCATACCCCCATAGGAATAGTGATCCATTCCGGGGACTTTAAATTTGACCATACACCCGTAGATGGGGAACATTTTGATCTCCAGAAATTAGCCGAATATGGAGAAAAAGGAGTATTAGCTTTATTAAGTGACTCCACTAACGCCGAAGTCCCCGGTTTTACCCCTTCAGAAAGTTCGGTTTATCCCAATCTAGATAACGTATTTAGCAAAGCCAAAGGCAGAATTCTGTTAACCACCTTCGCCTCTTCGGTACATCGTGTCAATATCGTTCTCAACCTCGCTGCTAAACATGGACGAAAAGTCGGCTTAGTGGGGCGTTCCATGCTCAACGTCATCGCACACGCCCGTAACCTGGGTTATATCAAATGTCGTGATGATTTATTCGTGACCATGAGAGAATGCAATAACCTCGCCGATGAACAAGTATTAATACTCACTACCGGTTCCCAAGGTGAACCTCTATCAGCTTTGACGCGTATTTCCAAAGGAGACCACCGAGATCTAAAAATTCGGCAAGGAGATACAGTAATTTTCTCCGCTAACCCAATTCCAGGCAACACCATCGCTGTCGTCAATACCATCGATAGACTGATGAAACTAGGCGCCAATGTAGTCTATGGTCGTAATCTAGGTATTCACGTTTCTGGACATGGGGCACAAGAAGATCATAAACTGATGTTAGCCCTAACCAAACCCAAATTCTTTGTGCCAGTACACGGAGAATATCGGATGTTGATTAAACATTCCGAAACAGCCCAAAGTATGGGTGTACCCAAAGAAAATATGGTAATTGTTCAAAATGGCGACGTGATTGAATTAACCCAAGATAGCATCGCCATCGCCTCCACTGTGACAACAGGAATTAAACTAGTAGATCGTGCGGGAATAGTCCATCAAGAGGTAATGCAGGAACGTCAACAATTAGCCGAAGACGGAGTAATCAGCGTAGCTGCAACCGTAGATAACCAAGGAGTATTATTAGCCAAACCCGTAGTCAACTTTAAAGGGGTTGTTACCAATATCGAACAATCCCTACTCAAAGAATTAATTATCCGCAATGTGGAAAAAATCATTAACACACGTTGGTCAGATTTTACCGAAACCGTAAACGGAGAAACTCAGGTACTTTGGAATGGATTATCCAAAGAAATTGAATCGAGTTTGAGTCGTTTGATTAAACGAGAAACCCAAACCCTACCCTTAGTTGTCTTTCTATTACAACATACAGAAACAATCAACACCGAAGTTAGACCGGAAGTCAAAAAAGAAGCAACTAAAGAAGATAATAAGGTGTATCGTCGTAAACGTCCCACTGCTTCTGTAGCTTCTTAAGGAAAAAATACCGTGGCTAAATCAGAAACATCCCAATCTCTCTATCGTACCCCTTTGTATGAGCTTAATCTAGCGCAAAAAGCCAGATTTACCGAATTTTCCGGCTGGGAAATGCCTGTACAATACGAAGGCTTAAAACAAGAACATCAACGAGTTCGTACCGCGGTAGGGATGTTCGATATCTCCCATATGGGTAAATTTTTACTCGCGGGGGAAAATCTCATCCCTGCTTTAGAATACCTTATCCCCTCTAAGTTGAGTCATTTACAACCAGGACAAGCTCAATATAGCGTCCTCCTCAACGAAGCAGGAGGTATTATTGACGACATCATCTTTTACTATCAAGGGAAAAATAGTCAAGGTGTAGATCAGGGGGTGATGATTGTCAACGCAGGGACAGCAGCTAAAGATAAAAATTGGCTCAAAGAGCATTTAGACAGCGAGACAATCGAGTTTGAGGACGTTTCCTCTGAAAAAGTCCTAATCGCTCTCCAAGGACCTCTAGCGGTAAAAATACTCGAGGGTCTAGTTGAAGAAGACTTGAGTAAAATCAGGG
>CALGKL010000250.1 GCA_937930495.1 uncultured Gloeocapsa sp. | reverse complement strand
TTTGGGAAAAACAATTTTTTGTTGGGGTTTATCTAGAGGCCAAGAAGCTTGGAGATAAATTTCATCCACTTGAGAGATAATGTTAGGACCTGAGTAAGATTGAGTGGAGAGGGATGTTGGGTTTGAAGGTTTAGGTACAGGAGTTTTAAGACTTTGAGTTGGTTGTTGTTGATGGGAAAGTCCTTCCAGAATCGGGATAATTTCGCTGACAGACTGAAATCTAGCTTCTGGTTTTTTGGCTAAACATTTGAGAATTAAATTCTGTAAATCTTGGGGAATATCTAATCGAGGATTAAAAGGTCTAGGGGGAAACTCGTGATGAGCTTTATACCAACCGGGAAAAGAGGATGTTTCAGGAAGTATGGGCATTTCGTTGGTTAACATCTCATACATCATGATACCTAGACTGTAGATATCGGAACGATTATCTAATTCTTTTCCTTCCATTTGTTCGGGAGAGCAATAAGCAAGAGTCCCCATAAAAGAATGGGTTTGAGAGCGATCTTCTTGAATCAGTTTAGCAATACCAAAGTCTAAAACCTTAACTAATTCGCCAATAGTGGCATCTTGTAGCACGTAAATATTACTTGGCTTGATATCACGGTGAATAATCGGAGAATGTTTGCCTTTAAAAATTATCCCTTTGTGAGCACAATCTAAACCTAGACAAATTTGACGAGTTAAAGAGAGAAAGCGAGACAGGGGGATTTCTTCTTCTTGAATAATCTCACTGAGGGCGCGACCTTGGAGAAATTCCATAATATAATATGGCACTTTGTTTTCATCAATGCCATAGTCACGAACACCAACGATATGAATGCTTTTTTCGGCCAAGTTAGCACAAATAGTCGCTTCTCGTTCAAATCTTTCCCGCATCTTATCGTTGAGGAGAGTTTGGGAGAGAAACTTAACAGCTACATTGGCATTACCAAGAACTATATCCTCAGCACGATAGACTTGACCCATAGCTCCCGTGCCGATTAACTCCACAAGACGATAACGTTTGGCAATAACGCGGTTAAGATTACGATCGCTATTCATCTGCTCTCGACTCCAGTTTCATCAACTTTAACCATCCCTTAAATCTGACGTTCCAAGGTTGCTTCAATCGTACTCGAGATAAAAGCACCCGTAACAATCGCTCCTGAAAGACGATAACTATTAGGACTAATGCGATAGAAAGTTTCAAAGCCACTTCTTCTTTGGCGATCGCCTATCACCCAATAACGTTGAACGATAGAGTCAAGAGCGATCCAACCTTCCCCCTCAATTTTGCCCAGTAAATTCTGTTTTAAGACATAAGTATATTGATAAGCCGCTTCGTGAAAATGTCCCCGATATTTACCGATAATATCCTCTCGATCGCTACCTGGAAAACTCAATTCTAAATTCATTGTAAACCAATTTTGTTCACTCCAACGAATATCGAGCGCCCCATTAATCGTCAGAGGTGCTTGGTTACGTTCGAACCAATTACCATTAATTATCCATTGTCCCGTTTCTACTAAAAAGCTGTGAGTCAAATCTTTACTCCTTATTACTCCCAAAAGGTAAATAAACAGAGCCAAGTAAAACTGGTTGTTTTGCTCCCGTTACTTGAGGTAAATTACCAGGAAAACTACCGTAATAACGCCAATAAGCCAAAACAGCGAAGGCGATCGCCTCTTTAAATTTAGGACTAATCCCCACATCTGCTGTAGTTAAAACGCTTATTCCTTCTCCTAATCTAGCCTGTAAACGCTGTTTCAGGTATAAATTTTGACTTCCTCCACCACAGAGCAATACTTCAGAGGGCATTTCTGGTAAAAAAGCCCGATAATTACTTTCAATAGCGGCCACGGTCAACTCTGTCAGCGTAGCTAACCAGTCAGCTGCACTCAATCCCCAAGAATCAGCTTGTTGGGCACAACGATTCAGATACTCTTGTCCAAACAATTCTCTACCTGTAGATTTAGGGGGAGCTTGTCGAAAAAAATCATCCTTTAACCATTGATTGACCAAAGTTTGATTTGGTTGCCCTTGTCTTGCCCAATTCCCATTGAGATCAAAATTTTGTTCTCCTCGGGTTAAGGTTGTAACAGCCAAATCTAGAAGTATATTGCCAGGACCCGTATCCCAACCGGAAATTTTTGCTTCCCAGTTGGTTAATTTTGTAGGTGGGAGGTAAGTAACATTGGCGATCCCGCCAATATTTTGAACACATCTAGACTTAGTGGGATGAGATAATAAAGCAGCGTCAACCTTTGGCACCAAAGGTGCGCCCTCTCCATAAGCGGCGATATCTGCGGATCTAAAATTACTCACCGTAGGCATATTGGTCAGATTAGCAATTAATTCTCCCCTTCCCAATTGTAAGCTATAGCCAAGAGTTTGAAGTGTATTTCTCCGAGGACGATGGTAAACGGTTTGACCATGAGAACCAATGAGAGAGACTTGTGGGAATTTTTGGGCTAATTGATTGGCGGCTGTAGCGAATTCCAGGGCAATTTGATCGTCCAAACTAGCTAATTGAGCCAAGGAAATAGCCTCCCCTCCTGCTACAGCGAGTATTTCTGCTTTTAAACTATTGGGATAGTCAAAAATAGCGCTATCTAGTACCGATACCTGTAGATCCAGTTTTTCTCCCTCAATTTCTACCACAACCGCATCTATACCATCTACGGATGTACCACTCATTAACCCGATTACTTTGACCATAATCCAATCAACTTTTCGTTTTTAATTCGGGGCTTGAGTTAGATAATAATACTTCACGGTGAGTAATCGTATTAAAGGCTACATCCCAGGGAAAAGTAAAAGATTGAAAAGATTCAGCCGAAATACGATTGTGGTCTAAATCTTGAACAACCCTATTAAATAATTGAAATAACTCAGCGCGTATTTCCTGTAGTTCGGTCAGACTATTAGAGGTATTAATGCGGTCAATTAATTCCAGAATTTGGAGATTATACTTATCAGCCCGATTTTTTTGTTTTTCCTGTAACCAGACACGAAATTGCCAAATTCCTGAGATAACTAACATACTTACCGAGAGAATTAAGCCAATAGATTCGGCGTATCTTTCCAAAAAGCTAGGCTCATCCTGGTTATAATAATTTTTCGCTCCCTCGTGAAAAGAAAAGCCTAACTCCTGGAGATGATCTGGTTTATCAATCATCGCTGACTGAGGGTGTTCTCTAATTAAATCATTTCTCGTCTCAAAGATAATGCGGGTAATCTCTTGGACTATCTGAGGGTTAACGGATTTATTAGCCACTAAAACAGCTCTAACTCCTACTACGGGCAAATCTTCACTAGGAATAGGTATAGCTCCATTATAAGAGCCCATGGGAATTAGATTAGGTTCAACCCCTGGCAAGACTAACTGTAATGCTGCAGCCTGTTTAATCGGAATTAATTTTACTTCCTGGTTTTGCAATAATTCTGTAACACTTTGATTACCTAAAGCAATAATCCGAAATAAAGCATCAACCTTACCATCTAACAAAGCCTGATGAGCCTCAGCAGGAGACATGGGAATGCTGGTCAAATCACCCTCTTGGATACCATAATGTTGACTCAAAGGCCAAAAGAGATTGTATGAGCCACTACCAACTGGCATCAGAGCAACTTTCTTGCCCTTTAAATCGTTAACCTGTTCAATTCCTGAGTCCACACGAGCGATTAAATGAAACATTTCAGGGAACAAAAAACTAATCGCTTTAACGGAGTTATTGACGGAGGTATCAGCCTGTAAAATAGCCAAATCAACCTTATGTTCAGAGATTAACTCCTCGTTTTCCTGTGAGCCACTGGTTTCTTTAACTTCAATGCGAATATTCGGAGCTTGTTTAGCAACAACATTGCTTAAAGCCTCACCAAAACTATAGTACACACCAGTTTTAGCTCCTGTAGCTATAGTTAGATTGTGAACCCGTCTTTGACTATAAATCCAATTGGAGGTAATCGCTATCACGGTTGTAATA
>CALGKL010000249.1 GCA_937930495.1 uncultured Gloeocapsa sp. | reverse complement strand
CGTCTATTTTCCCTTCGGTTTGTGACCAGATTTCTGGTCCTGTGGTTTCGTAGTGGGCTTGACGATTAGCTAGATTATCAAATTGGTTAGCCCAGATGGCGTTTTCCATCTCTTGGGCAATCCTACCTGAGAGTTTAACGTAGTTATTGGGGTCTTTATAGGGGACAGCGGGGACGGGTCTAACTTCTGCGCCTAATAACCGGAGTGTGTCCATTTTCTCTTGGGATTGAGTATCGGGGATAACAATCAGACATTTATAACCTTTTGCATTACATATGTGCGCCAAGCCAATTCCCGTATTACCTGCTGTACCTTCTACCACAGTACCTCCAGGTTTGAGGAGACCTTTTGCTTCTGCGTCTTGGATAATATATAAAGCAGCGCGATCTTTGACCGAACCCCCTGGATTGAGAAACTCTGCTTTACCTAAAATCTCACAACCTGTAGCTTCACTAAAAGTATTCAATCTGATTAAAGGTGTATTACCAATCGTCCCTACAAAACCGTTTTTAATATCCATAATTGATGATCAGTCCTTTAGACATTGATATTGTTCTTGGCTAATTCTTCCTGCTTCGTATAGGGTTTGGGTTATCTCAGAAATAGTTAAAACTGCATGAGGTCGATAACCGGCTTCCTGTAGTCTTGTTTCTACACCCTGTTCATGATTAATAAACACGACGATATCTTCTACAATTAAACCACAGGATTTTAACTTTTCTGCACCCTCTATGGCACTTTTACCAGAGATCAAGATATCATCGATGACTACCACTTTTTCTCCTGGTTGATAATGTCCTTCAATCAGACGACGTGTACCATGGGCTTTGATTTCTTTACGGGGAAAAATCATGGGATGATGTAACATTAAGGCTAAACCAGTAGCTGTGGGTAGCGCACCATAGGGAATACCTGCAATACGGTCAAAGCTTAATTTTTCTACTATGTTGGCGTAAGCTAGTAAGACTTGGTGGAATAACTGCGGTTGGGAAATAATCTTTCTTAAGTCAATGTAGTAGGGAAAAATCGCCCCAGAAGCTTGGCGGAATTCGCCAAAGAGTAAACAACCAATATCGTATAATTGCAGGATTAATTCTTGATGGGGATGTTCTGTTAGTAAACAGATATCAGGTGTCCATAACTGACAACTACTATTATTCTCGGTTTGGGTAATTCTGATCTGGTTGATTTGTTGGTTAAGTTTTTCTACTCTCTGTTTGAGGTTATCTTCACTTAACCAGTTTTGGGGAATGGGTAAGATTAAACCTGTACCGTTTTGATCTAAACCTGTGGTTAAAATTTCTTTGAGGTGATCTTCTTCTTGCCAAAAACTACGTAACAGTATAGTTCTTTCTGGTGCTAAAGAGCGAATTTTACTTAAGACACTGGTTTGACTCGTACCTACCTCTAAAAAGACTTGTTCTGGTGAACCCCAGTTTTTCGCTTCTTTGATTAATTGTAGATAAAAGGGAAATGCTCCACTAGGGTATTGTTGTAAAATAACTGCACCGGGATTAGAGGTACAACAGAGTAAAAATACTCCTTTATCAGGGTAAAGTAAAAAGGGTGTAGCTTGGTCTTGTCCTGGATAAGGATTAAGTGTAACTGCATCTACTCCCCAACTGGCAAAAATTGTCTCCGCAAAGACACTGCTACTGTTGAGGTCACTATGTTTAGCATCTAGGATAATCGGGATATGTTTGGGGACAATATTGATCATCTCGATTAATAATTCGATTCCTTCTATCCCTAGAGCCTGGTAAAATCCTAATGTGGGTTTATAAGCGCAGACATGATCTTGAGTTTGGTTGATGATTTCTTTTAACCAGTTTGCTAGATGAGTTTTGTTGATCTTCTCCTCAACCGCGTACTTTTTAGGTAACATTTCTGGGTTAGGATCTAACCCTACTACTAATAAACTTTGGTGAACAGAGATCGCTTCGTTTAATTTCTCAAAAAAACTCATTATATTAATATCGGAGCTAAAATCTTGCCTATTTAACCAGATGATGATTTTTAAGCAAGTTTAGCATAGAGTCACTCTAAGTATCCCAACTAAAATTGTCTCGGTAAATTTTTAAGTATAAATACCTATTTTTCTCTGGGGCTTGAGCAGATTTTTAGGATCTTATTCAAAATAACTGTTACTATTGACTAATAAAAAGAATAAAAAAACTAGCTTTATTATGACAATTAATGTTACCTCCCCTGGGAAAAATTTCAAACGGTTTATTTGCTAAAATGTTAAGTCCGAAAGGAATTAAAGCTAGTTTACTCAATAAACATATTTAATTGGCTAGATATCCATGTTAATCTAAGTTAATTTGCACAATTATCTTCACGCTCTTTTAGTTAAATGCTGAAAAAGTCTGGTTTAACTATTCCTGTACTGATTCCCACTCTGAAACTATCTTTAGTCCTACCTAGGACTAATACAGCAACTATCGACGCTATTATACATCTTCTCGATCGCGTCATGCCGAAAAATTATGAGTTAATCATCCCAGAGGATTTAGGGAGACAATATCCTCATCTGAAAACAATTCCACCGAGTACTAATTCAAATCTAGGAAATAATATAATTCGTAGTTGGCAAATCGCCCAAGGAAATATTCTCGGTGTTATTCCTCTAGATTGGCAATGTCCTCCAGAGATCTTATTACAATTAGTCCAAGAAATCGAAAGAGGAGCAGATTTAGCGGTAGCTAATTTAACTCCCCGTCGTCTTTCTCCTGTTGTTAAAAATCTAGGATTATTAATCTTACCAGAGGTAGTTAATCGTTTAGGTGATCCTCTCAGCAATTATTTTTTAGTACGTAGAGAAGCGATTACACAGCACAAATTTACCCCCATTGCTGCTCAGATTCTATTAGAAATAATGGCTAAAGGTAAGATTTATAAAATTGCTGAAATTAACTATGTTTGTCCACAGGCAAAAAGGGATTTAACTTCTCAAGAGTACTTGAATTATTTTGAACATTTAATTAGGTTACGTTTCTCTATTTCTTCCCGATTTATTCAATTTTGTCTCGTGGGAATAGGTGGAGTTATTGTTGATATGACGGTACTCTTTATTTTTAGTGATCCTAATTTGTTTAATTTCCCTATTGTTTTGAGTAAAAGTCTCGCTGCTGAATCGGGAATTATTCATAACTTTTTGTGGAATGATGCTTGGACTTTTCGAGATATTTCTCGACAACAACCGGGAATCATCCCTAAGTTAAAAAGGTTACTCAAGTTTAATT
>CALGKL010000248.1 GCA_937930495.1 uncultured Gloeocapsa sp. | reverse complement strand
AAGAACCAGGTGAGGGGGAACAAACAGCAGCAGCCAGTACTACCGAAGAAACAGTCAAACCTGTTAAAAAGAGTAATCCCAAACGCAATCGCAAAGAGTCTCAAGCCAATACAGCTAATAAACCTGATTCTTCTAGCAACTCGGTACAACCAGATCCACGTTGGGCTCAAGAATTAGCCCTACTCAAAGAAAGATTAGCGACTCAAACTAGTAATTCTTAAAACAATTCTTGTGGTCTTAGCCCCGTCATTAAATTGTCGGGGTATAAACCACAAAAAACAGGAGCAATATTAACTAAGGAGTAAACAAATGTCCCAAGAGGTGGATGTAATCAAACTAATGAAACAAGAAGTAGGGAGAATAGCTGCTTCTCGAGTAAAATCTAACTCAATTGTCGGACTCGGTACCGGTTCAACCTCAGCCTATGCGATTGAATATATTGGCGATCGCCTCAAATCAGGAGAGTTAGAAAATATCGTCGGTGTACCTACCTCCTTTCAATCAGAAGTTTTAGCCAAAAAATACGGTATTCCCCTAACGACTCTAGACGCGATCGACCATATTGACTTAGCCATTGATGGAGCCGACGAAGTAGATCCCCAAAAAAACCTAATTAAAGGTGGTGGAGCTGCTCATACCCGTGAGAAAGTCGTCGATAGTCTAGCGGAATTATTTATTGTCGTTGTTGATAGCAGTAAACTAGTTGAGCAACTTGGTTCTACCTTTTTATTACCAGTAGAAGTAATTCCCATGGCGGTGGCTCCTGTAACTAGAGCTTTAGAGCAGTTAGGAGGAAAGCCCGAATTACGGATGGGGATCAAAAAAGATGGACCTGTAATCACCGACCAAGGTAATTTTGTTTTAGACGTAAAATTTAATCAAATCGATAACCCCGCTCAATTAGAGCAAAAAATCAATAATATTCCCGGGGTTTTAGAAAACGGCCTATTTGTCGGTTTAGCCGATGTAATTCTCGTCGGGGAAATCGAAGACGGAAAGCCCAAAGTACGGGAATTTTAGACTTTAACTAGAAAAGGTGAGAAGATCCCACGACCCAAGCCGTGGGCTTTTTAGCATTATACCTTACGAGAATAGTACTCAACCACGAGTAACTCATTAATTTGCAGAGGGACCCATTCTCTCTCCACTTTGCCGTTAACTTTACCAACCAAGGTACTTTTGTCAAACTCTAGGTGACTCGGTAAATTAGCCAATCCGGGATATTGCATATTTGCTTCTACTAGTTTGCGAGAACTTTCCTTGTTTTTGACCGCAATAACATCACCAGGGCGACATTGATAACTAGCAATATCAACTACTTTACCATTAACTGTAATATGACCATGATTAATAAGTTGACGAGCACCGGGAATTGTTCCCGCCATACCTAGACGAAAAACGGTATTATCAAGACGCATTTCTAGGAGTTGTAACAAAGATTCTCCTGTAGAGCCAGTAGCGCGACGTGCTTGACGTACATAACGGACTAATTGCTTTTCGGTGATCCCATAATTAAAACGTAGCTTTTGCTTCTCTTCCAGACGGATAGCATATTCTGAGCGTTTTTTTCTAGCTTGACCGTGTTGACCAGGTGGATATTGACGACGAGGTTTTTTACGAGTTAATCCTGGGAGTTCCCCAAGACGACGGACGACGCGTAAGCGAGGACCTCTATATCTCGACATTAAATTAATCTCCTTATCTTTATTAGTTAGACCCAAAACCATTATTATACTATTTATTGGGTCATTTATTCCAGATTTCTATGAAACAGGTTCAAGCTTTCCGAAAATGGCATCGCCGCATTGCTCCGATTGTTTTATTACCCTTATTTTTGACGGTATTTACAGGAGTCAGTTATCGTTTAGCTAGAGATTGGTTCGGATTATCTCGTGACCAAGTGCATTTTTTGATGAGTATCCATGAGGGAGAGTATCTAAGTAAGACAATAGAACCGTTTTATGTTTTACTTAATGGTTTAGGTTTACTTTGGATGTTGATTACAGGAGGTGCGATGTTGTGGCAAAACATACAGCGATCGCTTTCTCAACTCAAGAAAGTCCCAACTGACCCCAAAAACCCGTAACAATCCTGGTTCCGTCTTTGAGAATATGAATCTCTATTTGATCAGAAGCCCAATTGATTTGGTCTTTTAAAGCGGGGTTAAAGATATGTACTCTCTGGTTACGGGAAGAGACGGGGGAATCGGGACTATTGATTTTTTGAGACTCCACAAAAGGACCATCGATCAAGATATCTAACTCAGCTAATAACAATTTAGCGTCTGGTGGGGCTTTGGCTGATTGTAATTCTTCTAGGGTAAAACCGCTAAAAGACATGACATTTAAACCCTCTGCTTTGAGTTTTTTAGCTAGTAAACTCAACCCGTAAGCTTGCCAAAATGGTTCACCTCCAGAAAAAGTTACCCCTTGGTTGCGTTTATTGCGCAGTATTTTAGTTGCTAATTCCTCGATACTGATTAGCTGATTAGTTTCAAAAGACCAAGAGTCGGGATTAAAGCAGCTAGGACATTCCCGCAAGCAACCTTGTACCCAAACCACCGCACGACAACCAGGACCATTTACTTCTGATTCATCGACATAACCCATGATATTGAGATATCCTGGTGGGATATTTTCGTTCATATTTTTTAACCTAGAGGTAGTTAGACGTTGTTTGTTTTTTATTTTAACAAGGGGAAAGTTGCTGAATGCTTAAGCTAGAATATCTTTGGTAATTTAGACTATTTTTAATGATGATACCCATTGACAGTACTGTTTGGGGAATTCTGGATTGTTTATACCCTGTTTTAAGACTAGCTGCCGATTATGCGATCGCTATTCAAGACAGAATTAAACCTCTCCCAGAAAAATCGGAATATGGGGATAACTTTTACGCTACGGCTTTGACTGATGCTGATTTAACGATTCAAACCACGATTGAATTAGCTCTCTTAGCTAAATTCCCCCAAATACGTTTTTTTGGTGAAGAATATCAAAATTCTTATAATACTAAATACTTTCGCGGTCTTGATTTGGTCCAAGATGAACTATTGGTAACACTAGATCCCATCGACGGTACGAGAGCTTATCTAGATAAACTCAACGCTTTTGCGATTATCTTAACGATTATCCAAGGAGACCACTACGAAGCAGTATTAATTATTAAACCTAGACAAAGATATTATATCATCGCTCTCAAAAACCAAGGAGCTTATTATGGGGATTTGAGCCAAGATCAACTAAACTTCAATTGTCCTTTAAAATTAACACCATTGCAATCTAGATTAGTCTATTTGAGCTTTGGATTAGCTAACTTAAAAGAGAAATTCTCTGA
>CALGKL010000247.1 GCA_937930495.1 uncultured Gloeocapsa sp. | reverse complement strand
GAATTACCCTTATAATAGCTTTTGACTGTAGCGATTTTAAACCCTTGTTTAGCTGCTAATTCTTGGGCTTGGGGTTCACTTAAACCCACATAACTGATTTCTGGGTGAGTAAATGCAGCAGCGGGGATACTTCTATAGTCGATGGTTTTGTCTCTCCCACAGATATTTTCCACAGCTATAACTCCTTGGGCTGAGGCCGCGTGAGCTAACATCATTTTACCCGTTGCGTCCCCAATCGCCCAGAGATGAGGTACTATTTCTCCATCCTTAACAATCGCCATCTGGTCGTTAACCGTAATAAAACCACGTTTATCTGTGGCTAATCCTACCGTTTCTAGTCCTAAATTTTTAGTCGCCGGAATTCTCCCTGTAGCCACGAGACAAGCATCTACCTCTAATACTTCTTTGACTTCTTTGGTTTTGCTATCGGCTAATTCGATCACTACCGGTGAACCTGGTTTAACGGTTTTAGCCAGAGTAGCTGTATAGGTTTCGATCCCCCGCGGTTTGATCAGAATTCTTTCAGCGATTTTAGCAATATCCGGGTCAAAAGTTGGCATCAGGTTATCTAAGGCTTCAATCATCGTAATTTCTGAACCTAAAGCCGTATAGATATCAGCAAATTCTAAGCCGATATAACCACTCCCAATAATCGCTATCCACTTGGGTAAGGTTTCTAATCTGACCGCTTCATCGCTAGTAAAAACGGTCTGATGATCGATTTCAATTCCCGGAGGAACAAATGGTATGGAACCTGGAGAGAGTATAATATCTCGAGCTGTATAGATTTTTTCCCCCGTTGAAGTGATAACGCTAACTTTATGAGGTGCCGCTAGTTTTCCCCAACCTTCGATAATATCTACTTTCAGTCTTTTGAGACTGTTAGTTAAATCCCCACGAATTTTACTGACTAAGTTATTAGCATGGGCAGCAATTGCTTTTTGCTCAAAAGTCGCTCCCTGACTATATATACCTAAACTTTTTAGATGAGAAAGATCGTTTAACTCTCTGACTCTTCCTGAAGCTGCTAATAGGGCTTTTGAAGGGATACATCCTCTATTAACACAAGTTCCTCCCATGTCTTTAGCTTCAATAATAGCGGTACGTAAACCACATTTGACCGCGTGTAGAGCAGCACCATGACCACCCACTCCCGCACCGATAATCATTAGATCATAATCAAATTGTTCGCTCATCTACTCTAAGTCTGCTTTTTTTGTTCCCCCTATTTTAACAAAAGTGTCACCAATCTTAAGAGAAGTTGACAAAACTCTCTAGTTGAATTATTCAAGCTAGAATAGAACTATGGCTATATCTTACTAGGCAATGTATGCAAAACACGACAAATCTTTGGCTAGTAGCGGGAATCGTCCTTTGTGTTATTGAGTTGTTTTTACCAACCCAATTCATTGTTTTACTTCTAGGAATTAGTGCTATAGTTGTAAGCCTAATATCCGTTTGGCTGGATGTGTTTGCTATACAAGTTATCTTGTGGTTAGTAATCTCTATTCTAGGAGTATGGTTACTGAAACGTTTTTATAATGCCAATAATCATAAATATATTCTCACCCGAGGAGATGATCAAGAAGCGCAAACTATTACGGAAATACCTCCTGGAAAAGAGGGAAGAGTTCTCTATGAGGGTAACTCTTGGAGAGCAAAAGCAATAGATAGAACACAAACAATAGCACCTAATGAGACAGTCTATGTGGTGCGAAGAGAGGGTAATACCCTGATCGTCGCTTCGGAAAAAATGTTAAAAGACTAAAGAAATTAACTATGGAAGGATTATTTGGATTTGTGATTTTTCTCGCTGTAGCAGGAGGAGGTGCAATAGCATCCTCGGCGAAAATAGTTAGTGAAAAAAACGAATATTTAGTAGAAAGACTCGGAAGTTATAACAAAAAACTAGAACCAGGTTTAAATTTTCTCGTTCCTGTAATCGATAAAGTAGTTTACCGAGATACAATCAAAGAAAAAGTTCTCGATATACCCGCTCAAACCTGTATCACTAGAGATAACGTGTCCATAACCGTAGATGCAGTAGTCTATTGGCGGATTGTAGATATGTATAAGTCCTACTATAAAGTCGAAAATCTTCGGCAGGCAATCGTTAACCTGGTTTTAACCCAAATCCGCGCTGAAATGGGAAAATTGGAATTAGACCAAACCTTTACCGCACGTTCAGAAATTAACGAAATTTTACTCAGAGAATTGGATATAGCTACAGACCCCTGGGGAGTAAAAGTAACTAGGGTAGAATTGAGGGATATTATGCCCTCGAAAGCGGTACAAGAATCCATGGAGTTACAAATGGCGGCGGAAAGGAAAAAAAGAGCCGCTATTTTAACCTCAGAAGGGGAAAGAGACTCGGCGATTAACTCCGCTAAAGGTAGAGCAGAAGCACAAATATTAGAAGCAGAAGCCAATAAAAAGGCTTTAATCCTCAGAGCAGAAGCTAATCAACAAGAACAAATCTTGAAAGCTCAAGCAACAGCAGAAGCAATCCAAACCGTGATGAAAGCTCTAGCAGGCGATCGCCAAGCAACCCAAGCGGTACAATTTCTTCTAGCACAAAGATACATCGATATGGGTCAAGTCATCGGTAGCAGCGAAAGCAGCAAAGTCATGTTTATGGACCCTAAGAGTATTTTAGCCAGTCTAGAAGGGATGAGAGCGATCGTCTCGGAAACTCAACAAAACAATCCCTCTTCCCTAACCGATGAGTTAGCTAAATTAGATCGCACTTGGGGAGAGAAGAAATAAAGACGCTTGCTCCCTGAAATCAATCTCTTTCGGTTTTAATCCATTGAGATTCCCGTTTCCCTAAAAAGTTGAAATAAATCGTGATTTTAGACAAAAGATAAACCGGAATTAGCATTAAACTTTTTAAAGGTATCTCCTGTCGAGCAAATTTTGCCCAAGCGGTGATAATAGCTATAAACATTAAGAAACCAGCTAGGATTAAAACCAGGGTTGGTAACCAAATTCCTAGCATTAAACCTCCTCCTAAAGCCAAAATCAAGGTTAAACCCCAAAACATAACCAATAGGGATAAGGGAGGTACACTTAACTCTAGGGCTAAACCTAATAAGGGGAAACTTAATTGCCTAATTCCCTCTTTGATTAAAGCAGGAACTTGAGTAATAATCGTCTGTAAATGTCCGTGTTCCCAACGTTGACGCTGTTGAGTCGAGATTTGTTCCTTTTGGGGTAAAATGCCGATCACCTTAGCCGTAGGTAAAAACAAAGGAGGATAACCCTTCAGTGCGACATCAAGACCTAACTGCATATCTTCGACAATATTACCATGGTCTAGAGAAACTTGATTAATTACTCCCCAAGGAAAAGCCATACCAGTACCCGTCAACAAACAGGGTAATCCTAAAGTAGCTAATCCCAAAGGACGAACCCAATTTTTCACCAAAAAAGCAAAAGCAGAAATAGTATCTTTGGGGGTAGGATTTTCGGGTTTAGCCATTAAATATAATGCTTGAATCGGTCTCCCGGTGGCGATCGCCTTTTGAGTTAATTCTGAGACTGCGTTATCCCCCACTAAACAATCAGCATCAAAAAAGATCACCACTTCGGGAGGATTGCTCTCTAACTCTTCTAACCCATAAGCTAAAGCATAACCTTTACCCCGTTTTTCCGTATTAAACCTTTCCCTGACAGTTACACCAAATTGACGAGCGATCGCCGCGGTATTATCGGTACAATTATCAGCAATCACCAGAATTTGTTCAGGGTGACTAACTTGAGGAATTAAACTCTCTAGGGTTTTCCCCAGGCAACTAGCTTCATTGTGAGCGGGTATAATGAGACGATAATTGGCATTGACCCTATGATTATCCCCACTTTCCTGATTTTTAGACCAAATAGCGCTTAAACACTCAATAAACAGCACCCCAATATTAAGACTAATAATAATAGTAAGAATCCATAAGCATAACTTCACTAAAATCATCTACCCAATCACCTAAAATCTAAGCACAACCATTGACCCAAATTATAACCAGAAAAAACAGAATGAAGACAGTAATCGGTATTGATTTAGGAGGAAGCAGTATTAAAATCGGTTGTTTTACCCCAAAAGGAGAATCCGTTTATCAAGCAACGATTCCTACACCCCAACCCTCTACACCGGAAAAAGTCACAGAGGTTATAGCTTCTGTAGTCAATCAGTTAAAAAATCAATATAACTCTATAGCCATTGGCTTAGGTACACCCGGACCAACCGATGGAGAGGGAAGAATTGCCAAAATAGCCATTAATCTAGATAATTGGCACAATGTACCCCTAGCCGATTGGTTAGAATCTCAAACTGGTTTACCCACCAAAATAGCTAACGACGCTAATTGCGCGGGTTTAGGGGAAGCTTGGTTAGGAGGAGGACAACAATTTAGTAACTTTATTTTACTAACTCTAGGTACAGGTATAGGGGGAGCGATTATCCTCAATAAACAACTCTATACAGGTATCCATGGTGCAGCAGGAGAATTAGGCTTAATTACCCTTAATTATACAGGACCAAAATGTAACAGCGGTAATCAAGGCTCTCTGGAACAATATCTGTCTATCCAAGCAATTGAGCGTCAAACCGGAAAAAATCCCGCTGTCTTAGCAGAATTAGCCAATCAAGGTAATCAAGAAGCAATAACCTTTTGGCAGGAATACGGTAAACTACTAGGAGCCGGGTTAGCAAGTTTAATTTATGTCCTCACTCCTGAAGCTATTTTAATCGGTGGAGGCATTAGCGCCAGTAGTCATTTATTTTTTCCCTCTACCCAAGCAGAAATTGAACGTCGGGTATTATCTAGTTCTCGCATTGGTCTACAGTTACTGACCGCTAAACTTGGTAATCAAGCAGGAATATTTGGAGCAGCCAAATTAGCCTGGGATTCTGAATTTACTCCTAGAAATAGTTAACCCCAAAATATCAAAATCTTCAAATCTAATTATTAGGATTCATATAAATAATCAGCTCAGTAAGACTAGGATTGTCCTGAATCAGACTATTAACTCCTCCTATCCCATCTATAGATTGTAAAAGTACTAAAGCTTCTTGGGGAATAAACATACTATAAGTACTCAAATTATTCTCCAACATTTCCCTTAACTGATTTATGTCTAGATAAAAATATTGGGAATATCGTTGGGGTAAATATTTATTGACTTTATTAAAAGTTTCGTTTTGAGTTAGAGATTGATTCCCTTTAGTCAAACTTTCCCAAGGAGTAACTATAGTTATCCCTAGAGTTCGTCCATCTAACCAACCTTGGGATAATAATAATTCTGAGTTTTGATACCATTCTGTAATCGTTTCTTGTTTAACCTGTCTATCTTAAACATTGATCAAATACTGACTAGCTATTTGGGATAGTTTAGCCAAAGTATCGCTAGCGGTTTGACGATCGCTGGTTTTAACTAAAACTAAACCCCCAATACCCAAACTCAACGTACTTTGATTATTATTAACCAGGGCGATCGCGTATTCTTGATCCATCCAACCAAAGACATCCCGATCCACATCAAGAGAAATTGTCCCAAAACTCTGACGAATTCCTGTAACTATTTCCTCTACTTCTGGTATATTTTTAGATTGGAGAACTAGATTATTCCAGGTTTGATTCAGGTTATAACCACTAATTAAAAACCAGGTATTTGAAGGTAAAGAAGCCAAAAAATTTTTCTCTGCTAAACCTGGTTGAGAAGTAATTAAACTTGGATCTAGTTTAGCTATGGTTTGGATACGTAATCCATCTTGAACTACCCCAACTCCTGATACTATACTTTGGATTTTACCCCAATATTCTGTGTAGTTTGGTTCTAAATCACTAGGGTTATCAACATAAGTCTCAATTAAGATGTTTTGCAGATTTAATTCTTTTTCTAGGGCTTTT
>CALGKL010000246.1 GCA_937930495.1 uncultured Gloeocapsa sp. | reverse complement strand
AGTAATTACAGGAGTTTTTGGACAATTACTTTGATATACAGGTCCACTAGTTCCTTGACTACTAGCGACGATCGCTTCTAAAACCTGTTGAGGATTTTGTTCTGGTCTGAGGGTCAACAGTAAATTACTACCACTACTATTACATGGACCGACACAAATAACCTTTTGCTGGTTAACAGTACCACTTTGGAAATTTTTTAAAGGTACTCCCTGAGCTTTAAAATTATTTAAGCGTTCGGTGACCTCCTCACAACGACGCATAGGAGTCCAAGGAGGGGGGAAATCTTTATTTTGCCATTTAAAGACAGGAATCGAGCCATTATTAGCCTGTGCGTAGGTTGTGGGTGTCCCGTCTTGGTCAACTGCACAGATAAAAGGGGTATTTTGAGCTGAGGTATGATTAGGCAAAGTTGTTAGTAACCCCAAAACCGTTAAACCCAATAGGGTAAATTTATTGACGCTTAAGAAACTCATATTTTTGATAATGGTTGTCTTACTTTACTTCCAGACGTTAGGAATCTGCTTAAAGTTCCTTAAAGCATAATCGATCTAGAAACTATCCCTAACCATAACCTCTTTTAAAGGTAATTGTCCACTCCGAGGACGTGCGGGTTGAATAGCTTTCCCGACGGTAATCATAAAGCTAATAACATGATCTTCAGGTAGATTAATGATTTTAGCCAATGCTAGGGGATCAAAACCAATCATCGGACAACTGTCATAACCCATTGCTTTAGCTGTTAACATCAGGGTTTGTCCCGCCATGCCACAGGAGCGCATACATTCATCTCTTTGCAGTAGTTCTTTACCTGCATAGAATTGACCAATCATTGGTACGATTTGCTGTTGTACGCTTTCGGGACTGTTAATCCAGTAACGTTGGGGATTTTTTGCCCAAGCTTTTAAATCAGCGCAAAGTATAACTACAATAGAAGCGTCGGTAACCTGTGCTTGATTCCAGGATACTGCTTTGATTTGTGCTTTAATTTCCGGATTTTGCACTACGACAAAACGCCAATTTTGGATATTAAAGGAAGTTGGCGACAGAATGGTATAACTCAAGAGTTTCTCGATCTCTTCCTCAGTCATTTGATGATGGGGGTCGTAGTGTTTGACTGAGCGTCTGGTTTCGATTGCTGTGAATAGGTCCATATTTATTGATTTTGAGATTATTTTTCCCTCAATATGATATCAAGAAAAGCAGCGATAGCCTAAAGACGTTGTAACCTTTCCTGTAATATTTGGGCTTGAATTTGAGCTTCGGTTAGGTCTTTTTGAACTGTTTGTACCACCTCAGCCGGAGCTTGACTGGTAAACTTAGGATTATTGAGACGTTGGGTTAAACTTTCGATTTTGCTGTTGAGGGTTTGGTATTTTTTCTCTAGTTTCTTTTTAAAGGCGGGAATATCGATAAGATCGGTTAAAGGGATCAAAACTTGAATTGTCCCTACCACTGAAGCTATGGTTTGGGTGTTAGTTTCCCTTAGGGTAGGAGTAATGGTCAGATTTTCAACTTTAGCTAATTCTCGAATATAGCTTTTCCCCCGTTGTAAGATTTCTGCTGCTTCGGGATTTTCGGTTTGCAGAATTGCGGGTATTTTCACACCTGGTTTAACTTCAGCTTCGGCGCGGAGATTACGAATAGTGCGAATTGTCTCGATTAATAACTCAAATTCCGACTCTAAGGAAGGATTAATCAGGGTTGAATCTACCTTGGGATAGGCTTGTATAGCTAAATAATCTCCCGAAGCTTGGGTTAGGGTTTGCCAAACTTCCTCAGTCAGATAGGGCATAAAAGGGTGTAATAACTTAAGAATTCCTTCTAGTACATAAGCTAAAATTTGCTGGGCTACCAGACGTGATTTAGCCTCTGTGGGAGACTGTAGTCGGGATTTAACTAATTCTATATACCAGTCGCAGAAATCACCCCTACTAAACTCATAGAGTCCTTTAGCTGCCTCACCGAGAGCATAATTTTCGATGAGTTGACTAGTTGCTGCTACCGTTTGATAGAAACGAGAGAGGATCCAGCGATCGCTTAATTCGAGAGAGTCTAAATCAGGGAACCCCAATTGACTAGGTGTTTTTTCCTCTAAGTGCATTAGGACAAAACGAGAAGCATTCCAAAGTTTATTGGCGAAATTACGAGAAGCTTCCACCGATTCTGACTCATCGGTTTCCCGATTATATTGCAAACTGATATCTTGTCCTGCGCCAGCTACTTCTCTAATCAGGGTATATCTTAAGGCGTCTGCTCCGTATTTTTCGCTCAATAACAGAGGATTTATGCCATTATTAGCTGATTTGGACATTTTTTTTCCGTTTTCATCCCTAACCAATCCGTGTATATACACGTCTTTAAAGGGCATTTCCCCGGTAAAATAACCCGCCATCATGGTCATTCGCGCTACCCAAAAGAAGATAATATCAAATCCCGTCACTAGGGTATTGTTGGGATAATATTTAGCTAATTCTGGGGTTTTAGCGGGCCAACCCAAAGTTACAAAAGGCCATAATCCCGAAGAAAACCAGGTATCGAGTACATCCTCATCGCGGAATAGTACTACTTTTTTCCCGTAGGTAGCGATAGCTTTAGCTTCGGCTTCGGTTTGATTGTGAGCTACGATAAAGGGTGTCTCCTCGGTAATTTCCCCCTGAGTTTCA
>CALGKL010000245.1 GCA_937930495.1 uncultured Gloeocapsa sp. | reverse complement strand
GAGTTACTCTCAGTTTAAATTTACCCCCACTTGCTTCACCAAAAGCACGTACTCTAATAATATAATTACCCGATTCGTTAATCCGCGTGAATAACAGCGAGTTATTAGTTCCATCTGGTCCATCGTCATTTTCACCAATTTTAGAACCATCAGCAGCAATCAGCGTTACTAAAGGATCAAAATCATCAGACATTAAATCAATCGCTACCTGAACATCTTTTTCTAGATATACATAATAATCCCTAGCAAATCCTCCCTCTCCTGTCGGTATATCTTGCTCAGATAGTACATCCTCTACCTCGTTACTAGATGGTAAAGATATCGGATTATACATCCTTAGTTGTGCCCAACTTGGAACAGTTGTATAAAAAATAGTGCCCAGGGCAACTATAGCGGTTAAATAATACTTATTCATTTAAGAAAGTTAAATACTCCCCAATTATAATAGCAGCAAAAAAACTGATAATTGCTTAATTAGCCAACGAAACTAGCAATAACAACTCATTCCGGCGATAATTAGCCCAATAATCATCCCGACGAATACTTAAAGCTTCTTCATAATAGGCGATCGCCGTGGGATAATCTCCCAATAACCGCCAAGCATCACCTAGACGATAATTAGCCCAATAATCAACCCCATCTCTACTCAAAGCGTGATTAAAACAAATTATCGCCTGATGATAATCTTTCAAATACTTCAGATTTAAATACCCTTGCTCATACCAACACCAGTAATTCTTGGGTTTAATCTGACAACCAAGAGTATAACTCTGATTCGCCTCAGAGTAACGACCTAAAATCTCTAAAACCTTGCCTCGTCGATACCATGACCAATAATCATCAGGATAATATTCTAGGGCTTTTTCGTAACCGAGCAAAGCTTCAAAGTAACAACCTCGATCGCGATCCAGATTCGCTTGTTGATACCAACCCTGATAAGAATCAGGGCGACATTCCAATATTTTTAAAGCGGTTTGAGTCATTCCTTAGACCAAACAAACTACAGTGACTTTAGACTATTTTGGCAAAAATCACAACAAACTGTTACATTTAGATTAAGAGTTGCCAAAATAACTAAATGAGTGAAACAACAGAAAATCCTGGACAACCACCTTTAACACCTAAACCAAGCTATACCAAATTAGCGATGCGCAATATGGTCCGCAAAAAAGGCAAATCCTTGCAACATTTTGCTCTAACCACTATTGGGTTACTATCCTTTTTAGTAGGAATATCCTATCTAACTCGCTAATGCTAGATCATAAGCTGATAGTTAATGTACAAGGTATAGAGTACCAATCTATACCCCCAGAAACTTGGGAAAATTGGTTTCAAATTTGGCTCAAAAATTTAGCAGCTGAGCTCCCTGACGCAGAAGCTTATGAGCTCAGTTTGAGATTGACCGATGACCAAGAGATAACTCGGTTTAACTCCCAATATCGCCATCTAGACAGTCCTACCGATGTGCTAGCTTTTGCCGCACTAGAAGCAGACATTCCCTGGAGTGAAGAATTAAACCTGGAACCACTATATCTAGGTGATCTGATTATCTCCCTAGAAACCGCATCCCGTCAAGCCCAAACCAAAGGACATTCCTTAGACCTAGAATTAGCTTGGTTAGCAAGTCACGGATTTCTCCATCTTTTGGGTTGGGATCATCCCGACTCTGAGAGTTTAGAATTAATGCTTCAACAACAGGAAAAACTGCTCCAATTAGTAGATTTGCCCTCTGACTTGCTTAAATAAAAGATCAAGCTATAATATCATCTTAATCAGATTGTTGATTATTAAACTATGAATCTAGATCTACAATTAATAGAAGCTAAATCCTCGGGGAAAAAAGCTAAAGCAGATCGTAGCTTGGCTTGGCGCGTCGCACCTAATCTGCTTTTAAGCTTTAAGTATGCTTGGGCAGGGATACTGTATGCTTTTAATACCCAACGTAATTTTAAAATTCACACCGCGATCGCTATTCTCGCCCTTACCCTCGGTTTGATCGCTCAGATTAGCTCAGTAGAAATGACAATCATTATTTTAACCTGCTCTCTAGTCCTAGTCTTAGAGTTATTAAATACAGCGATCGAGTCAGTAGTAGATTTAACCGTTAAACAAACCTATCACGAGTTAGCTAAAATAGCTAAAGACTGCGCCGCCGGAGCAGTATTAATCTCGGCGATCGCTGCTGTTTTGGTAGCTTGTTTTATTCTCTTACCCCCTTTAGGGACTATGTCTCTAAATTATATTTCAACTCATCCTTGGAGTTAAACATTGATTCTTGTTATTGATAATTACGACAGTTTTACTTATAATTTAGTTCAATATCTTGGGGAACTCGGAGAAAAGTTCCCTGTAGCTAAAGAAATCAAAGTAGCTCGTAATGACCAAATTGACCTAGAAACTATCATCAAAGCTAATCCTGATGGTCTAGTTATCTCTCCAGGACCGGGAAGACCAGAAGATTCGGGCATTTGTCCACAATTAATCAAGGAATTAGGACCATTTAAACCTATTTTAGGCGTTTGTCTAGGACATCAAAGTATCGGTAAAGTTTTTGGCGGTGAAATTGTTAACGCACCTACTCTGATGCACGGGAAAACCTCAGATATTTATCATCGAGGCGTAGGCGTATTCGCTAACCTTAGCAACCCCTTTAGTGCGACTCGCTATCATAGTTTAATCGTAGCTAAAGATACCTTACCAGAAACCTTAGAAATTACCGCCTGGACAGAAGATAATATAATCATGGGTATTAGACATAAACAATATCCCCATATCCAGGGAGTACAATTTCATCCCGAAAGTATCTTAACTAAATCTGGTAAAGAACTTTTAGGTAACTTCCTCGCCTCTCTAGGTTAAATTCCATGCAGAGAAGAAAATTTCTGATTTATACAGGAGCAAGTTTAGCTAGTCTCGTATCTTGGCAAAGTTATCAAGCTCAAACCACCAAGAGCGTAACCATTCAATGGTTAGGACATATGAGCTTTTTATTTACAGGAGAAGGAATAAAGGTATTAGTTAACCCCTTTGCTACATTAGGGTGTACCGCAGGTTATCGGTTACCCTCAGTAGAAGCAGATTTAGTACTGTTAAGTAGTTTTCTCCTAGATGAAGGCGCAGCCGAAAAATTACCAGGTAATCCAAAAGTAGTTTATGAACCAGGGGATTATCAATACGAAGGAATCAGATTCCGAGGCATAGGGACACCCCACGATCGCGAAGGAGGCAGACGTTTTGGGACAAACGTAACCTGGAGTTGGACCATGGGAGGATTAAAAATACTAAATTTGGGAGGAGCAGCAGCACCAATCGGAATCGAAGAAAGAATCTTAATGGGGAGTCCAGATGTACTACTCATACCCGTAGGGGGAGGACCAAAAGCCTATAACCCCTTTGAAGCAATGGCCGCTCTTGACGTACTGCAACCGAAAATAATTATCCCTACACAATATCTTACCCCCGCCGCTGACCCCCTCCAATGTGATTTAGTGAAAGTGGATGAATTCCTCAAATTAGCGGGAGAAAAATGGAGCATACAACGTCTAGACAGTAATCAACTCATCCTCTCAACCTCAAGTCTGCCTACAGAAGGAAGTATGATCATAGTTTTTAATTATCAAAATCTCATCACCACCGTTTAAGTAAAATGCACATACCAGCTAGCGAATACGCACAACGTCGTCAACAATTAATGGCCAAAATCGGTAAAGGTACAGCTATTTTCCCCAGCGCTCCTACCGCAGTAATGCACAATGATGTAGAATATAGCTATCGTCAGGATAGTGACTTTTTTTACTTAACAGGTTTTAACGAAGCACAAGCAGTAGCAGTACTCGCTCCTAATCATAGTGAACACCAATTTGTTCTCTTTGTTCAACCCAAAAACCCCGAACTCGAAACCTGGACCGGTTATCGTTTGGGGGTAGAAGCGGCTAAAGAAGTATTGGGCGCCGATCAGGTTTACTCGATTGAAGATCTCGAAAAAGAATTGCCCCAGTATCTCGCTACAGCCGAAAAAATCTATTATCATTTCGGACGCGATCGCCACCTGAACGAACTAATTCTCTCCCTTTGGCAAAAACTCCTAGTATCCTACCCCAGAAAAGGAATAGGACCTAGAGGAATCGAAGATCCTAGCTTTATCCTCCATCCCCTCCGTCAAATCAAAAGTCCAGCAGAAATAGAGATGATGCGCATCGCTACCCAAATCTCGGCGATCGCCCATAATCGCGCCCGGGAATTTACCCAAGTAGGACAGTACGAGTACCAAATACAAGCAGAAATTGAACATACTTTCCGCCAACAAGGAGCTTTTGGACCTGCTTACCCCTCCATTGTCGCCTCTGGTCCTAACGCTTGTATCCTCCACTATACCGAAAATAACCGCCAAATCCAGCCTGGAGATTTACTCTTAATCGATGCCGGTTGTTCTTTTGGTTATTATAATGGTGATATCACCCGGACCTTTGCCGTAGATGGTCAATTTACTCCAGAACAACAGGCAATCTATGATATTGTCCTAGAAGCCCAACTCCAAGCAATTAGCCAAGTTAAAGCGGGAAATAGCTATAATCAATTCCATGATCAAGCAGTAGAAGTCATCGTCGAAGGGTTGCTAGATTTAAAATTACTCGTAGGCGATCCTCAAGAAATCATCAGTCAAGAAAAATATAAACCTTTCTATATGCACCGGACAGGACATTGGTTAGGTTTAGACGTCCACGACGTCGGTTTATACAAATCTAACCCCGACAATTGGCAAATCCTCCAACCGGGACATATACTTACAGTAGAACCAGGTATTTATATTTCTCCTAACTTTCAACCCGCCGAAGGTCAA
>CALGKL010000244.1 GCA_937930495.1 uncultured Gloeocapsa sp. | reverse complement strand
ATTTAGAAAAAGGTATTCACCAAGAATTATTTGACGATTGGACCGGTACAGTTATTTCAGCGGGGCTTGGTTTCTGGAAATGGGTACAGGAATAGGAACAAGACTAACTAGTTTTTACCTCTGTAGAGTCTAGAGGATAGTTATTAATCAAAATCTTAACTAGGAGATGATCATGTTAGAGGATTGGCAACAGTGGTTAGAAAATTTTCTTCCCCCACTTAAAGAAAAAAGACTAGCAGAAAAACTAGCTCTAGAAATAGAAATAAGGATTAGAGAATTAACTGGTTTAGCAGAGATTAACCCAGAAAATAGAGACATTATCACTGTTCTCCAGTCTATCCTCTTACTACTGACAAATCCTTCCGATCGTCTCCTCCCAGAGAAACCTTCGGTAACCGCAGCAGAATTGATTAGATTGAGAGATTGGGTATTATTAGCCAAAAACCAAGAAAAACAAGAAATCACCAGTCCTCGCGTTTTAGAAGCTATTGAGCAACAATTGGCTGAAATTCTCGCAACCGAAGGAATAACTACCCTAGAAGAGACAGGAAAATTCGATTACCAAAAACATCGAGTCGTCTCCACCCAACCCACGGATGATCCCCAGCAAGACGAATTCATATATGCTACAGTCAGACCTGGTTATCTGTTTAAAGAACAACTGCTCCGTCCACAGGACGTGATTGTTTATTTATATAGTCAAGGGAGCAGGTAACCATCAGACCCACTCCCTCTCCTTAGTTGATTATGCTTAATAATTTAACTAAAATTTCCCAAGCTGTTTGATAAAGATTACAGTTAAGCATTTTTAAGTAATTTTTTCATGAGGTTATCTTTAACCATCATCTGACGCAAGACATCGATGAGACAGTCTTGTGCCTCTTCTCGGCTCAGGGTTTTTACTTGTTTAGATAAAACCTGTAGCTTGAATTGCTGTTCTAGACTGAGGTTCTCTGATTGATCCATAGATGTACTCCTACTATGACTGTAAATAAAGTTAACATAAAACTGTTATTTTGTCTAGTTTGTCAAGCCATAATTAATTAAAGCAACAAAACTTAACAAAAGGACAGCAAAGAAAAAATGCGAACATAATTAAAGTTACCAAGTTAATCTAGAGTAAACAGTATCAATAATCACTGATGGAGACTAACCCAATGGATGCTAGGGAATTTTTTCAACGTAGTGCGGGGAAATGGCGATCGCTGCGTACGACCCATCATCTCCCCTTTCGACGTGCAGAAACAGGGGACTCTAACATAGTCGTAGAATCCTTAGAAGCTGATCACCCGAAAATTAAAGAAATTTGCCAAATGCACGACGTGGATCCTCGATTAAGCGTAGGGGGAGCCCTAGTAGAGTGGAACGCCTCTATGGCTTGGGATAAAGAAGATGAGAATCACTCAGGTAAAACCGTATTTGCCTTAATTCCTCAAGAGACGAACCCCAAACAAGGTCAACTACTACGAGAGAGAGGATACGCCGAAATTACTCCAGTAGCGGGAGATTATTACATTGACGAAGAAGAAGCCCTGGTTTTAGTCACAGAATATGAAACCATGAGCATTTTTGAGCGTTTTTGGTTTGTTGGTGAGGGTATGCGGGTCAGAACTAGTACGGTTAAACGCTTTGGGGGCTTTAATACAGCCACCTTTTCGGTAGAAATTCGAACTGAGCCAGGGGAAAACCCCGTGGAATTAACAGAGACAGCAGAAGCTACAGAGTTATTTTCTCTCAGTGGTTGGTAGTATTGCTCAGATATTTTCGAGAGTGAAGGCTAATTTGGAGGCGATCGCCGCGATCCAATTTTCATCCTGTTGGGTGTAACTTCGCGGAGCATTAGCACCGAGAATCATCACCCCTTTTTTAGCCAAAGGTTGACAGATGACTCCCTGGGTATTTTCCGGGAGATAATCAAATTCTATGCTACCGGGATAAAGTTTCAGGTTGACTAGATAAACCGGTTTACCCGTATTGAGACAGCGTTGGATAATCGGTCCTGGGGTAACTTCCCTTTGGGGAGGGAGAATACCCCTTCTCAATAAAACTTTACCCTGATAATAGACAATCACAGTCCGAGTTACGGTATTAGTTAATAAGATATGAGTTGCCCAGGCTAATTCTGTCTTAACCGTTTCCGGAAGATTTGGCTCTAACTCGAATCCTTCGCTACCAATGAGAGTTACCGCTTCAGGGTTACGTGGTTGAATTTGTTGCCAGAGTAACCCTACTAAAATCAGTAAAGCACTCAGGATAATCCCAAGCACATCAGAACGAGCTTGGGAGTTGGTCAATTCCAGAGTATCCCAACGATTGAATAGCAAGAGTCCACCACCGATTATTCCACCCACGAGAGGAAGTAATCTCAGTATCCGATTCTGATCTGGTTTAGCCATCTGGAAAATTATTAAATAGGGGGGTGTTTATTCCTCTCCGGGTTCCATAATTCTCTGGAATAAATATCCCGTACCTCTAGCGGTAAGAATTAATTCTGGATTACTCGGATCATCTTCTAGCTTAGCTCTGAGACGAGAGATATGTACATCAACTACCCTAGTATCAACGTGTCTTTCTGGTGTATAACCCCAAACTTCTTGTAAAATTTCCGAACGAGAAAAAGGTTCTCCCGAACGACTGACTAACAATTCTAATAAACTAAATTCCATCCCGGTTAGACGTATTCTGGCGTCCCCCTTATAGACTTGACGTTTGTTAGTATCTATTCTGATCGAACTGACTTGGATAACTCCTGAACTAGGAATCCCTGGATTACCGTTTTTATCGATGCGACGCAAGACAGAACGGATTCTCGCTTCTAATTCTTTAGGAGAAAAAGGTTTAACTACGTAATCATCTGCGCCTAATTCTAGTCCAGTAATGCGATCGGCTACGTCTCCCAAAGCGGTTAACATAATGATAGGTATGTCAGATTCTTTGCGTAGTTCTTGACAAACACCATAACCATCTAATTTTGGCATCATTACGTCTAAGACTACTAAATCAGGATGACTATCGTGAAAAACTTCTAAGGCTTCTTCCCCATCAGCTGCGGTGACAACTTCATAGCCAATCATTGATAAACGGGTTTCTAGAATGCGACGGATACTAGCTTCATCGTCAACAACTAGGATTTTTTCTTTATTGCTTTCCAATGCCACACTTCCCTTATGATAAAACTATTTTATTTACTAGAATATCTTTTTTTCATCATCTAATCTAACTGAAATAAGTTACACTATATGTTGTAATTCACCCTCTGACCATTGAGGAGCAGATTTTAGGGTTTATGGCTAGTAAAAATCGAACTGTGTATGTTTGTAGTGAATGTGGCGCTGAGTCTCCTCAGTGGTTCGGCAAATGTCCCTATTGTGATGTTTATGGGACTCTGGAAGAACAGGTACTCAGTTCTAGCAATCCTTTAGTCAGTAGGGGAGGTTGGCAATCGAGTACCAACATAGTCAAAAGTAAAGTTAACTCTTATCAACCTCGTCTGTCTTTACGCTTTTCCCAAATTATCAGTGATGTTCAAGAAAGATTTGATTCAGGTTACGGAGAATTTGACCGCGTTTTAGGGGGGGGTATCGTACCTGGTTCTTTGGTTTTGATTGGGGGTGATCCAGGGATCGGGAAATCAACCCTATTGCTCCAAACTGCTAATCAGTTAGCCTCGCGATTACCACGAATTCTCTACGTTTCAGCCGAAGAATCCGGACAACAAATTAAATTGCGCGCTTCCCGTTTAGGTGTAGGTCTCAAGGAAACACAAACAGCCAATCACAATGGTC
>CALGKL010000243.1 GCA_937930495.1 uncultured Gloeocapsa sp. | reverse complement strand
GGGGATAGACACCATTTGGTAAAATTTTCACAAAGGGAGAGTTACGGTAAAAAGCGCTGTAAATAGTTAGTAAGTCATCTCTGACTAATCCTGGATCGCGCAATGTTCCATAGACCGTAGCTAAGATCCCCCTGACCATAGGAATTAAATGGGGAGTAAATTGGATTTTTGTCTCAAATCCTGCCAAATCTGTACAGATTTGTTCGATCTCCGGTGTATGTCTATGTTTAGCTACGCTATAAGCTCCTAAACTGCCTTCTGCTTCCGCTAGGAGTAGGTTGATCTTCCCTTGACGTCCCCCTCCCGATGTCCCCGATTTGGCGTCGATAATCGCTGTTTCGGGCAAAATCAGCCCTTGTTTGTAGAGGGGAGCAAGGGCGAGTAAACTAGCAGTAGGATAACAACCAGGACAACCAATTAATTGAGCGGTTTTGATTTTATCTCGATATAATTCAGGTAATCCGTAAACCGCTTTTGAGGCGATCGCCTGGTCATGGCGCTCTTGTTTATACCAGCTAATATAGGTATCTAGATTAAAAAAGCGGTAATCCGCTGACAAGTCTAAAACTTTGCAACCTTTGGCTAATAATGGCTCAGCCATTTGACAAGCTAAACCGTTGGGTAAAGCCAAAAAGACGACTTGACAACGAGAAGCGATTGAGTCTAAATCAATGCTTTCGATCGTTAAATCAAAAGAATGGGTTAAATGGGGATAAAGATCACAATATTGTTTCCCAGCGCTGCTATCTCCCCCTAGATAAACGATTTCTACCTCGGGATGGTCCAGAAGTATTCTGACAAGTTGTATTCCTCCATACCCCGAAGCGCCGATAATTCCTACTGGTATTTTTGGTTTGCTCATAGATTTATATTTAGCTTTTAAAACATTTTAAGCATACTAACACGGTAAAGTTACCGTAAATGTTGTCCCTTGATTAAGTTTACTTTCTACTTTAATTTGTCCTTGGTGATTTTCTACGATCGCTTGAGCGATCGCCAATCCTAAACCAGAGCCATGAACATAAGTACGCACCGCATCCACCCGATAAAAGCGTTCAAAGATATGGGGAAGGGCTTCTGATGGTATCCCACAACCGTTATCACTTACTTGGATTTGGACCTGATAACGAGTTCCTTTTTTTATTCTAGCTACTTTGACTTTGACTACATCTTGACCATAGGCAATACTGTTGCTAATTAAATTAGTAAATAAACGTGCTAGTTGATCCCAATCTCCTTCAATGGTAAATGGTTCTGAATCTAAATCTTCTGCCGCTAATTCTAGATTTAAATCTATACCTTTTTGTTGGGCGAAAATGCGTTGTTCTTCGATTACTTCAATTAATAAAGCGTCTAAAGGTACAGGTTGAGTGGCCATTTGAGATATTCCACTATCTGAGCGCGCGAGAAACAACAAATCGTTGACTAAACGCCCTAATCTTTGGGTTATTCTCTCGATTACCTTCAATTGTTGGGAATCTAGCTCTAATTTACCCTCTTTTTCTTCGGCTAAAGCCATTTGCACATTAGCTTGGATCATCGCTAAAGGGTTGCGCAATTCGTGGGAAGCGTCAGCTGTAAATTGGCGTAAACTTTGGTATGATTCTATCACTGGTTTAATGGCTATTCCTGATAAAAACCATCCCGAGGCCGCTACACAAGCGATCATCAAACTACTCCCTAAGCTTAAATCCCTAATCAAACGACGACTCGGTTTACTGACTTCAAACCAGGGATGGCTAACTCTGAGATAACCCCAGGGTTGATTATCCACCACAATCATTTTGGTTATCTGTCTAAATTGTTCATGACCCTTGCCAGAAACGGTTTTAGCATAGATACTAGGATTGAGGGGAATTTCTAAAGGTTGATTAAAAGTACTCCAGACTAAATGGCGATCGCTGTCAAACCACTCTACCTCAAGGCGATCGTCTTCTAAGGATGACTCATTAACTGGGGGAATATTCCTAGAGTTTCTCACTCCTTCCAATAATAATGAGCGTTCCATTAATTCGACCACGTGTTCGAGGGTATCATCGATTCTCTCTACTAAAGTAGAGCGCACGTAGAGATATACTCCTGTAGAAAAAAGCAAGATCAAAATAGCTGTGATGATAGTGTACCACAGAGCTAAACGAAATCGGATGGTTTGAAACATTTATTTTTTACGTGGAATCGGATCGTATCCTCCAGGATGGAAGGGATGACACCTGAGAATGCGTTTAATTCCTAAATAACTACCTCGCCAAGGTCCAAACTCTTGAATTGCTTCTAAACAATATTGAGAGCAAGTGGGTTGAAAACGACAACTTGGTGGGAACAAAGGAGAAATAAAGTTACGATAAAACCGAATCAAGAAAATAAGTATATATTTCATTTTATGATATTGATTAGTCAAAAATTATTGTTTAACTGAGATTAGGTGCTTAATTATCCAACTCCTCTATGGGTTTCTCTTGCTTTTATTTTAGGCTATTTACTGTTTATAGTTGTTTTAGCAGAATCAGTTAGCCGTTGGGGTAACAAAAAACCGGAAACCACCCGCAAAATTGTCCATATTGGTGCGGGGAATGTAATTTTGTTGGCTTGGTGGTTAGACATTCCGGCTCAATTTGGGATTATGGCTGCTATTGTCGCTGGAATTATTGCTATCGTCTCTTACTTTGTTCCCATTTTACCGAGTATTAATAGCGTGGGACGTCGAAGTTTGGGAACTTTTTTTTACGCTGTCAGTATCGGTGTTTTAATTGCTTGGTTTTGGACTATCAATCATCGCGAATTCGCCGCCATTGGCATCTTGATTATGACTTGGGGGGATGGTTTGGCAGCCCTGGTTGGTCAAAATTTCGGTTCTCATCCTTATCAACTTTGGGGGATGAGGAAAAGTTGGGAAGGCTCTTTGACGATGTTTTTGGTTAGTTTGTTAATTACTAATTTGATTTTCGGTTTTTTGACAGGTTTCAGCCTAGCTATATTTCTGACATCTCTGGGAGTTGCTCTACTAGCGACTTTTCTAGAGGCTTTTTCCCAATGGGGTATCGATAATTTAAGCGTACCCCTAGGGAGTGCTTTTCTTGCTTTTTGGCTAATCCAATAGTCTAGAATTTTTGTAATTCCGCTAGTTGCTGATTTTGTTGATCTACTTGCCAAGCGATGGAACTACAAACTAGGTCACAAAGTTCAAATAAGAAAGGGTTAGAAATCTTGTAATAGACATTGATTCCCTGTTGTTCACGACTAACTATCCCCGCTTGATTTAAAATCTTTAAGTGTTTAGAGACGTTGGCTTGTCCTAAACCCGTTAATTCGATAATCTCGGTGACGTTTTTTTGTCCTGATTTAAGGGCACACAAAATTTGAATCCGACTCTCTTCAGCTAATACTTTGAAAAAGTCCGCCATTAGGGAAATCGCTATCGGGGATAGTTGTAGGGAGTTAGTTTTCGTAGATGTGTTCATGTTCAAACTTTCTTTTGGGATTATTTACTCAGACTAATTTGTTGTTAATATAACAATTTAGTCTAGATCGCTAATATATACTATTCTAAATGAACTTACAACAATATTCATAATGTTACGTAAGAGGATTGTTGATTGATCTGTTGCCATTCTCTTTCTGATAAAGGTTCAGTCTTTAACTCAATTGCAAAACAATCCTTAGCTGCTTGTAATAAAGCATCAATAATCCTATCTTGCTCATAATTAAGGGGTGGGTAAATTGGTCCGGGAGTACCAAATATTTGGGTCATTAACTGAGTATTTTGACTTAGTTGAATCGAACCGTGTTGTAGATAATAATTTCCTTGTTTGAGTAAGGCACTCCCGATTAGTTTTTGTCCTTGAGTAGTAACTAAATCAGCAGGAGTACTCGTCGCTAAACAGTTGGGATTATGCAGATATTCTTTGCCGCGATCACCATAATTTAACTCTAAACCGAGCGATCGCCATCCTTGGATCAAAAATTCACAGAGGTATTGATAAACATCTATAATTTTCCCTGAGAGTTTTGAGGTAACAATCATATAGGTTAAATCTTGATAGTGTAATACAGCTCTCCCACCGGTAGGACGTCTAACTATGTCTATATCGGTTAATTGCTGCCAATGTTGGGGATAACGACGTTGATGATATCCTAAAGACAGAGCAGGAGGTGACCATCTGTAAAAGCGTAAACAGGGAGGTTGTTTACCGAGTCGGTGTTGTTGTAATAACCAGGTATCGATCGCCATTTGGACTCTACCATTAGCGGTAAGGGGAGGAAGATAACGCCAACAAGTTGTCTGCATCGTTTAACCTAAAAGAAAACGTAACCACCAAAACAAACCTAAACAGGCGATCGCCACTGCATCGTTCCATTTTAAGCGGAGATCGTGCCATTGTACCCGATGTTGATTAGGACTGGTAAACCCGCGTACTTCCATGGCTACAGCGATTTGTTCAGCCCGTCTTAAGAGATTTTCGAACAAGGTTTCCAAAGCTAATACCCACACTTTAATACTATTGCGAATGCCCAATTTTTGCCAATTAATCCCCCGGGTGCGGAGCGATCGCACTAAATTCTGTATTTCTTCCATCACTAAAGGAATAAAACGCAGAGACAGAGTCAAAGTCAAGACAATTTCTGTGATTGGTAACTTGAAATAACTAAGAGGAGTCATTAACTCTTCCAAACCCGCGGTAATCTCTTCGGGTGCGGTAGTTAACAAATAGAGATTAGTACTAAAAATCAAGGTAAAAATCAGAGTACTAGCGCGAATCGCTAACTTTAGCGATTGACGAGTAACGGTTAATTTCTGCTCTCCCCATAGATTCTGTTCAAACAGAACATAATTATAGGGTTTATCGGAGGTACTAACCCAATCTACCCCAGGTAATCTCGGTTGATGACTAACCGCTAAACCATCAGGAGCGATCATCGTAATCAAAAACACTAATATAGCTAACAATACTAGCCACCCCATCTGTTGACGAAATACCCTAAAGGGAATACTAGCTAACAAAAATAATAACAATAACCATCCGACTAAACTCAGTCGCCAAATATAATTAGCCAACAGGGGAGAGAGTAAAAAACTCATCAACCAAAATAACTTGACGCGAGGGTCAAGTTTATGTAGCCAAGTTCTCGGTTTTTCTAAATATAAGCCAATAGCGAGGGAGCGCAATAAATCCATTGTAATTAATTCATAACCTAAATTGTCTCAATTGCTATAATCAATCTAACCTTTCCCCTGAAAGCGAGTTTGTCCAAATCCTCAACCCCACTGAAAACAACAATAATTTAAACTGAGCCAAAAGTTGTACCCAGAAGAGATCATCTCAGAGCTATGTCTCAGATAATCTCTAGATCTAGTATCAACAGGGTAAACCTTCGACAATAATTGTACTTGATGTCTTGATTATTTTTAGGATAGAAAAAAAGGATCAAAAAGATAAAACTCTTCAAGATCTATCTTGAGGAGTGAGAGTCCAAACCTATCGGAGATTATCTTAAAAGAGAACAAACTATTCTGGAAACGAGTATTTTGGTCTAGCTTTTCTCAAAAAATTCCAAGTCTGGAGTAGAGAAGCCTTGTATTACATCCCCAGGCTTAACGCACTGGGGACTTATCCCTGGAGAGAAGGGAAAAGAATCTTAAAATTTTTGCTCCCGCTGGAGAACTTCTAAAATACTTAGGTTAGGCTCAGGAACACCATCAAATACTGTCCCTACATTACCTTGTATAAAACGGACATAACCTATATGATAGGCTTCTGAGGGTAAAGGAATGTAACCTACTTGTTCAATAACTCTCAGAGCATTTTTCAGATAAAAATCGATAAATCTCCGAAAATCCCGATTTTTTTGGGCTGATTGAATATTGACATAGATAAATAAAGGACGGGATAAAGGTTTATAGGTGTTATTTTCCACGTTTTCCCTGGTGGGGGCAACTCCATTAACGCTTAAAGCTTTGAGTTTATCTTGATTGAGGAAGTAATAGGATATACCAAAATATCCCATTGCTCCTAAATATTGACTGACTCCCTGTACTAAGATATTGTCATCCTCACTTGCTACAACATCACTACGAGAGCGATTTAGACCCCCAAGAATCGCTTCATTAAAGTAATCGTATGTACCCGAGTCGACCCCTGGAGAAAATAAAAGTAATTTTTCATCTGGCCAATTTGGATTAACTTGTTGCCAATTGGTGATTTTACCTTGGGCTGAATTTTCCCAAATGGTTTTGAGCTCATCCGTGGTAATGTTATCTACCCAGTTATTGTTGGGGTTAACCACAACGCTCAAAGCGTCAAAAGCAACGGGTATTTCAACATATCCTATACCATTAGCTTTACAAGTTTCCATCTCTTTTTGGAGAATGGGACGAGAAGCACCATTAATATCGGTTTCTCCGTTGCAGAATTTACGAAAACCTCCTCCTGTTCCGGAAAACGCGACGTTGACCTGTAAATCTCCTGCTTCTTCTTCGAATTCTTTTTGTATAGCCTCCGTGATGGGATAAACCGTACTAGATCCGTCTATGTCGATAAAATTATCAGCAACCTTTGGTGGAGGGGTTTGGGAATAAACCTTCCCTACCCCTACAATCAATAAAGTTATTAACAGACATAGAAAAATATTCAACTTAGGAATCTTCATAAACATCGATCAAGGATTTTGATTTCATACTTAAGTATAGTGGCTTCTTTTTCTTTTACATTTTATGTGTATACTAGAATACATTAATTCGAAAAATAACCTAATCAGCAAGACTAAAGCTGTAGTTAATTGAGAACCGAAATCTCCCTCCTGGTTGTTCTCTGTTCCGTAATTCTCTCCAAACCTTCTTGTCAAAGCCTATCACTACAAGTTCACCAAAAGCTGTAATTACCAATTAGGAGTTAGGGGTTTTCCGGTAATTATTCCAGATTTCTCTCAATCCTAATGTCCCGGTAAAAAAGGTATATATAGCTAATCTTAAGGGGTTATCGGCTTTATTATAAGTATAAATAAAAGCGATAATAGCTTCAATAAAATGACTGATTAAAGCAATAAAAGCTAACCAAGTAATAATTTTAATAAAGTAAGAAGTGGTGATTGCTGGAACCAAAAAACTGCTAATTACTATAATCAAAGAAATTATGATACTAAAGGTAGCGATAATTTTAAGAGTTTTAAACATGGACTAAATTAAAGACGTAAATGAGTTAAAATGCGACGAAAAGACTATGACAAAGATTTACCTATGGTCAGAAAGATTAAACCATTAGTTATTTTCCTCCTAACTATATTATTAACTATAGTAGGGATAACCGTACAACCACAACTAACCATGTCAGAAACCAAAACTATGACCTCAACCCAAGAGATAGTCGAAGCCAATAACCGCTTTGGGTTAAATTTATTCGCGCTACTGTGGAAACAAAACCAACAGGAGAATATCTTTATCTCACCATCTAGTCTGAGTTTCGCTCTTTCTATGCTCTACAACGGTGCTAGAGGAGAGACAGCACAAGAAATGGCAGAGGTATTACAGATTAGGGATTTAGAATTAGAGACAATCAATAGTCAAAATCAGACCTTGAGGGGTATTCTAACCAATGCAGACCCTATGGTGCAATTAGCGATCGCCAATTCATTATGGTTAAAAGAAGGTTTAGTTTTTCAGGAAGAATTTTTAAACAATAATCAAACCTTTTACAACGCCGAAATTACTGAGTTAGATTTTAGCAATGAGAATGCAGTAAGTAAGATTAATAATTGGGTGAATGAAAATACCTCAGGTAAAATTACTAAAATCATTGACCGGATAGAGCCCCAAGAGATTTTATTTCTGATTAATGCGGTTTATTTCAAGGGGAATTGGACTTATCAATTTAATCCCGAAAGCACAATAGAAAGACCATTTTACCCAAAAGATGGTCCAGAAACAACCGTCAGTTTCATGTCACAAACGAACAAATTTCCCTACTTAGAAAAGGAAGATTTTAAAGCAATTAGTCTCCCCTATGGCGAAACAGAAAATCTTAATATGTATATCTTTCTCCCTAGTGAAGAAAGGAATTTAGATGATTTTTTAGGCTCATTAAATCTGGAAAATTGGCAAAAATGGCTAGAGGAAATGCGACCAGTAGAAGTAAGTGTTGTGTTACCGAAATTTAAAATAGAGTATGAGCAAGATATGGCAGATATACTCGAGGAATTAGGAATGAATAAAGCATTTTCAGCCGAAAAAGCCGATTTTTCCGCAATGACTACCCAAAAAGTCCACATTAGCAACGTCAAACATAAAACATTTGTAGAAGTCAACGAAGAGGGAACAGAGGCAGCTGCTGTTACTTCAATAGGAATACGACAAACCTCATTAAGACCGACAATGGAGGTTAACCGACCCTTTTTCTACGTAATTGGGGAACGTCAGACCGGTACAATGTTGTTTATGGGTGCAATGCTTAACCCAACTGTAGAGTAATCAAAGGTAAAAAAAAAGATGGGTTTATTAGGCGATCGCTTTAACAGACTAACGGGGAAAACTCGATACATGGTTTGTCGCATCTTTCTACACCTGAGAGGTCAAGAAGTAGCCCCCTTACTAGGTGTACTCAACCAAGCTTCACGAGAAGCCATCGCCGCCGATGGAGATTTAGAAGTCTTAGGAGAGTGTCTAGTAGAAATTTGCGAAAACTTGTTACAACTTAAAGTATATTGGCAATCAGCAGCTAACGAAGGGGATGTCTTCTGGAATGAAGCAGAAGCGGGAGAATATATCAACGAGTTATTTACAGACTCAGCGCAACGTTATCTAGCTGACCCAGATTTAGGGGGAGTAGAGGAAAACGAACCTCTCACAGTTCCTGTTACTGAGAATTTAGTTGTTATGATCGCAGTAGCGGTAGAAGGAGAAGTACCCGAACTAGAAACAGATTTAGCGAGTATCTCAGGGATGGAAAACGGGTTAAAAACCCTAATCAATCTTAACTATCAAAACCGCTATCGAGCGATTCAAGTTCACTTCTCACCAGCTAAACTAGGAGATGAGTTGACTAGTGAGCAACTTATTCTCAATTTTCCTGAATTAATACCCTTATAAAAACAGGTTTTTCTATGTTTCGTAAAATCATTACCCTATTACTATGCCTAAGTCTAACTTTGACGACCATCGCCTGTAGTTCAGGAAGCACAAGTCAAGTACGACAAACCAGCAGTAATCAACCAGCAGTACTCAATAATCGACTCCAAGACGGAAAATATCCCGTTCAACAAGCTAGTTATGACGATGCAGATGGTATTTATACCCTAATGTTATTAA
>CALGKL010000242.1 GCA_937930495.1 uncultured Gloeocapsa sp. | reverse complement strand
TAATACTCTTATTTGGTGATGATATTTTCATCGCTATTTTGAGCTTGTTGTTTCAAAGTGGTCTGTTGTTTATCTACGCTATAGTTACTCAATTAATTCTGTTGAGACGTAATCAGAAAAGAGAACTTTGGGCTAATGGTGCTGTGAGCAGTTTAATGTTGTTAGTACCTTTGGGATTGGGTTTATTAGGATTTTCAGTAGAATCTTTCCCTGAGTTGTGGTTATTCGTTCCTTTACCTATAAACGCCTTGGAACAAATCAACTTCTTATGGCAATTTGGTTTAGCTATTTTTGGTCAAGTTTTGATTATGAGTTTGGGAACAATTTTATTAACTAAACAGTTGCATAAGTTAGGAGAGTCAGAAATAAAAGCTTTAATGGGATGATTTTTCTCAACTTAGAAAAAAGCAGAAAGTTAGGTTTTGTCACAGAGATTATTTAGACTCAAAAAATTCTTCAGGTTCAAAATCAGTAAGAGCAGCAATCGAGTAAAACATTAGATGGCTTTTATGACTTATGCTTTTGGTGGCACAGAGAAATTTGCTGGGTTTCCGACGAACTAATCTACCAAGTAGTAGAAATAGTCGGTTCGGTGGAACATCCTAATCATGTCCCCAACTGTTAAATCTCGTAACCAAAAAGATTAGGATCTACTGTACCTAAATCCAAATCATCTAGACCATATTCAACCCAACGTCTATCTACCATCGCAGCTACATCAGGATCAGAGGTTAAAGGTTCTCCCCAAGGATGATCGGTTTCTGGTGCTATTTTAGTAGTAGCGTCTATCCCCATTCTTCCCCCTAAACCAATTTTCTGACTAGCAAAATCTAGGCTATCAAAGGGAGTCTCTGGTAAGATAAATACATCACGGGAAGGATCAACTTTAGAACTAATCGCCCAAACTACCTGACGCGGATCACGGATATTAATATCTTTATCCACCACAATGACAAACTTGGTATAGGTAAATTGGGGTAAGGCACTCCAAAAAGCTAAAGCTGCTCGTCTAGCTTGTCCTGGATAAGCTTTATCGATCGAGATAATCGCTGCTTTGTAACTAAGTGCTTCCATGGGGAGGAAAAAATCGACTATCTCATTCACCTGTTGTCTGAGGATAGGGGTATAAATCCGATTCAGGGCGATCGCCATCATCGCTTCTTCTTTGGGAGGACGTCCACTGAAGGTAGTTAGATAAATGGGATTTTGACGATGAGTTAGACAGTGAAAACGAATCAAGGGGGAATCTTCTACTCCACCGTAATAACCCATATGATCGCCAAAGGGTCCATCGGGTAAGACTTCCCCTGGGGTAATTGTTCCTTCTAGGACTATTTCCGCTTCTGCTGGTACTTCTAAATCTAGAGTTTTGCATTTAGCTAGTTTGACTCCCGAACCCCCGTATAACCCCGCAAACAACCACTCGGATAAATCTACAGGAATAGGGGTAGCTGCTGCCATGATAATTAAGGGGTCAACCCCGAGGGCGATGGCTATTTCCAGTTTTTTCCCAGCTAGGGCTGCTTTGCGTAAATGTCTCGCTCCTCCTCTGACCGATAACCAGTGGACCGTCATGGTTTTGGGAGATTGCAGTTGTAACCGATAAACCCCGACGTTGGGAGTACCAGTTTCACAGTCTTTAGTAATCACTAACCCTAGAGTAATAATTTTCCCTGCATCTCCAGGATAGGGACGTATCAGGGGGAGAATATTGAGATCTAAATCTTTTTCCTCAATCACTACCTGTTGACAAGGGGGGAAAAAATCTTTGGTCGGTTTAGCTTTGAGTACATCGAATAAGACTTTACCAAAGTCGATCGCTTGGGCGATTTTTTTGGGAGGTTTTGGCTGTTGCAACATAGCCAATTTTTTCCCCAAGGTTTCTAACTCTTGGGGTTGTTCCATATTCATGGACCAACAAATTCTTTCCACTGTCCCCATCAGGTTAATTGCTACCGGAAAAGGGGAGCCTTTGACTTGTTCAAATAATAAAGCTGGTCCTCCCCCTGCTAAGACTCGGTTAGAGATTTCCGCTATCTCTAAATCTGGATCAACTAAGGTTTTAATCCGACGTAGTTGACCTTTTTGTTCTAAAATCTCGATAAATTTGCGTAAATCTCTGGCCATAAGTTAATATTTCTCTAAACTATAACTAAACCATTCTTCCCGATCTGGTTTTTTTTGCAATAATCTCCAGGTTTTCCCCTCGATCTGTCTTTGAAGGTAGATGTCAAATTCGTTGGTTTGTTTTTCGGTTTTATTTTCTGATAGTTTTAACTTAAGAACATAGGTTCCCCGCAGGTGATAGGTGGGTAATTTCCCTATATACAAAGGTTCTAACTGAGTTACATCGATCTTACTAATCTCTGTTTCCGGTAGGTTGGTGGTTAACTGTTGTGAAAGGGAGGTTTGAGTTTGTTCTAAAGCTAGAGCGATCGCCTTATTGATTACGCTCCCATCTGGAGCAAAACCTAAAGAGGGGGTTGGTCCTCCACAACCTGTGAGGATGAGAATCATTAATAAACTAATAATCCATCTGGTGATCATCCCAAGAGCTGATTCTTGATATACACTGTTATCATTGCCGTTGTTAAGAAAGTAATTACGGCTATCAGGGAACGAAAAGAGAGACGACCTAAACCACAAACACCGTGACCACTGGTACAACCATTACCTAGTCTAGTGCCAAAACCGACTAAAAATCCACCAATTAACATTAACCAGGGTAAAAAAGTAGATCTAGGGGTTGGTTGAGTTGTCCAAAAATACTCATAGATAACCCCTCCGATGATCATTCCCAGTAGAAAAATCCAACGCCATTATTGTTCTGGTTTAAAGGTAATAGCTCCATTAATCATACCACTAATACCCGCGATGCGACCGTTACACAATAGCAGTAAGGTTGCACTTAAACCAATTAACATCCCTCCGATTAGGGGAGTAATCAAGTTTAATTCCATAGTTTTAGAATATAGCTAAAAGACTGCGTTGTTGCCATAAAATCATTCCTCCGCTAATAGCGACAAAAGCGAGTACTACATTTTTAAATTGTTCTTGGGTCATTTTTCCCAGAATTTGTTTTCCTACCCAATTACCTGGTAAAGCTGCTAACCCAATCAAGAAACCGTAACCACAATGAGACCAACTTAAAGCGCCAAATGCTCCATAGGTGATTAATTTAATTATATGCACGACCATCATATGGGTAGATTTGGTGCCGAGCATTTCTTCTTTGTCTAAACCATAATTGAGGTAAAATATATTCAATAACGGTCCTATGCTACCCAATAACCCTGATAAAAAGGAGTAGATAAACCCTCCCACTAGAAAATACCAGGGTTGTACTGTAAATATTTTTTGCGCTTTGGGAAAACTACTCGCTAGGCTAGATACAATTAGGAATAAACCCAGTATCAGCATTAACCAGTCTGCTTGAATCCTGGTAAACAGAAAAGCTCCTAAACATCCTCCGACTACTGCACCGGGTAAATACCACCATAACAGTACCCAGTCGACTTGTCGCCAATAGAGTAGGGTCCGGTGTCCATTACCACATAACATCCCCATAGTAATAATCGGGGGAATGTCTGTAGGAGCTACGAACCAACTCAGCACGGGAATCAGAATCAGAGGACTTCCTCCTCCCGTGAGACTACTGATTAACCAACCGAGAAACCCTGTTAGGGTTAACCAAACTATCATAGATTACATAAATAAAAAACAACTAGAACCTTTGATAATTAAAGGCTCTAGGCAACTAGCTAATATTATAGCGAATTAGTACAGTTCTTCTTCTTGGTGGGTTAAGATAACACAATCAGAAGTTGGATAAGCTACACAGGTGAGAACATAACCTGCTTCGATTTGGTCGTCATCTAAGAAAGATTGATCACCTTGATCGACGGTTCCTGATTCTAGTTTACCTGCACAGGTAGAGCAAGCACCAGCACGACAGGAATAGGGTAAGTCTAAACCTTGTTCCTCCGCTACGTCAAGAATATATTGATCGTCGGGAACTTCAATAGTGTGTTCCCCGTCGGGAGTTTTAAGAGTAACTTTATAAGTTGCCATGTGTTTTCCTCGTTTATCAAAATTACGGCAGGTTTATAAATTGATATTAGGGGAAAAAGTAACTATTTTAAAACAGCATTAGCAATCAAATTAACAATTAAATATAGAATAAGTTTTACTTATATAATAAGAAAAACCCCAGGTTAAAATAGGGAATTCTTATCAACTCAACAATAAGTATCATTGATCTATTGGAGGAATATTTATGAACAGAAAAATTTTAATTATTATTCTATTCCTTTTGTTTGTATCGGCTGATCATTATAAAGTCGTCGCCCAACCAACAGGCTCACGGATCAAGAAAGAAGACAGCATTTCCCCGCTATCCGTCTCATGGTTCAGCCAACACCGTGAGATCAGGAAGATACGTTTGCTGCTGCAGGAGGGTAAAAAAGAGCGTGCAGTTAAAAAAGCGCG
>CALGKL010000241.1 GCA_937930495.1 uncultured Gloeocapsa sp. | reverse complement strand
ACATCCTCTATTAACACAAGTCCCTCCTAATCTATTTGGTTCTGCTATCCCTACTGTAGCTCCATATTCCGCTGCTCGTCTAGCGGTAGCAATTCCACCTGATCCAGCTCCCATTACAAATAAGTCGAAATCGTAACTCATTTTTTATTTCCCCTATTAATATTAAAAAGGCAAAGAAAAGATTCTTTGCCTAGTATTTTAACAATACTATTAGTTAGTTTTTAACCAACAAAAGCTTTGCGTGGTTCACAAACTCCTGTGGGTTGAGTACCTTTGAGGTAAGCTAACATGGTGTCTGCATCGGATACTTCAAAAGGATCTGTAGGACAGTTGTCCGCAAAACCTGGCTCGATAAATATTTTCTCGATTTTGCAGTCGTTAACTAACATAGAATAACGCCAAGAACGCATCCCAAATCCTACGTTAGATTTATCGACGAGCATTCCCATTTTCCGGGTAAATTCACCGTTACCATCGGGAAGTAATTTTACTTTTTCGGCGCCAATTTCTTTACCCCATTTGAACATGACAAAAGCGTCATTTACTGAAATACAAATGATTTCATCAATTCCTAATGCTTTGAACTCTTCATAAAGTTCTTCGTAACGAGGTAGATGATTAGAGGAACAAGTAGGGGTAAATGCACCAGGTAAGGAAAAGACGATTACTTTTTTACCGCCAAAGATTTCTTTTGTGGTTGTGTCTTGCCAACGGTAGGGGTTGGGTTTTATTGATTCGTCGCGAACACGGGTTTTAAATACTACGTCTGGTACGGTTTCGGGTACTGGCATATTTACCTCTTTAAAATATTTATTTTTCTGCATCTCAGAATAATTCTTATTTAAGACTAAGTCAATAGTTATAAATACTTATTTAAAAGTATTGTTATAATAAAAAAATAAGAAAAATCCTTAAAAAAATGAAAGCTCATCAAATTATTAACGCTCTTAAGTCTAAGGGACTTCGCGTTACGCCACAAAGATTTGCTGTTTATGCTAATTTGTTAGGACGTCGTGATCATCCTACGGCTGAACAAATTCTCCTTGATCTGAATCAAGATGGTCCGATTTCCTCTCAAGCAACTGTTTATAGTTGTTTACAAGCTCTACAAGAGGTAGGATTAGTTAGACAGGGTTTATTATCTGAAGGTGTTTGTCGTTACGATGCTAAGATCGAACCCCATCACCATTTTTGTTGTCAAGTCTGTGGGGCTATATCTGACCTAGATTGGGATATTCTCGAAGGGATTAATCTAGACAAATTACCGCCAAGGTTACGGGCTCAAAGTTATGAGTTAGCTATCTATGGTATCTGTGAACTATGCGATATTTGATTAAACACAAGTCTATTTACCAATATAATCAGCAAGTTTTACTCAAACCCCATCTGATTCGTCTCCGACCTCGTTCTGATGCTTGGCAAAAATTGTTAAGGTTTGAGTTAAATATAGAACCAAAACCAGAGGGAATCTCTCATATTAGCGATCTCGATGGCAATTATTTGATTCAAGTCTGGTTTACTAAACCGACAGAGCGGTTAATTATTGATGTAGAATCGGAAATAGAAACCCATAAGGCTAATCCTTTTGATTATCTGATTGACCCTTGGGCAATACAACTACCTCTTGATTACCCTAGCTCTCTCAAAAGTCAAATTACCCCTTATCTAGAATTCTCTCAGGGTTTTGTTGATCCAGTAGCCCTAAAATTAGCCCAGGAAATCTCCTTACAAGTCAACGGAGATCTCACCGCTTTTTTATCTACCCTCAATCAACATATTTATAATCACTGTCGCTATCTTCACCGAGAAACGGGAGAACCCCTCCCCCCAGGAATTACCTGGACTTCTCGACAGGGTTCTTGTCGTGATTTCGCGGTTCTGTTTATGGAAGTATGTCGCAGCGTGGGATTGGCTAGTCGTTTTGTCAGTGGCTATCAAGAAGGCGATCGCCAACAAGAGCGAAGGGATTTACACGCTTGGGCTGAAGTTTATCTTCCCGGCGCCGGTTGGCGTGGTTATGATCCTACTCACGGTCTGTTGGTTAGCGATCGCCATATAGCCTTGGCCGCTAGTAGCATATACAGCTATGCTGCTCCTCTCACTGGTGGTTTTACCCCAGTACAACCCTTTTTGGTTACGCAACTAAGTCCTGAATCTTCCCTAGAGGCCGAAATCGATCTAGTTTGTCTGTAGTTAATTACACCCTTCTTAGGCGTTGTGCGAATAAGAGTAATAAGTATATAGTAAATAAGTAAAGTGTAGCAAGGAGTACAATAAACACGGCAATATTCCCCATTCTCAAGTAAGGTTTAAACAATCAGGAGCGAAAGAAAAAATAGGTTAAGTTAAGGCAATAATTTTTGTCCCAACACAAATCAACCATACCCACTAAGTTGATTAGATGGTACAAACTTACCGACCTCGTTACTAACGAGCCGAGCAACCCCCTAGATCACACTTTCTGGTCTCAGCGGAAGAACCACGTTAGGAAATTGCTAGAGGACAACTGCAACACTTAAGTCGCTGATGGTTTTACTCTTCCTCTCTGGTTGTCACCAACCTTTAGTACATTCGCAGAGCTATGTACATCCCAGTAATCTATTTGTGTGATTAGGAATATATTCAATATTGGCTATGGGTTTACTTTAGTTTACTTTCCTAGGGCAAAATCAGATAACTCTGACCTTCCTTAAACTCACTAATTACATACTTTCCGTTGTAATTTTTTAGTAAACCGTAACCTAGAATACGCTTGAGCTTTATTTCCCAAAAGAAACCAAGACCAAGGCGTTTTTCTCTAAATGCTTGAATCCCTTATCTTTAAAGTAACACATTATTTGTCAATTTGGAAAAAATTTTTTAGCAAAAAATAGCCAGAAAAATTTTCTCTTGTAAAGATTAGCTTAAAATAAATTAAAGAATATGTAAACTTTCGTAACTATTTTGCCAGATGGGGCTAATCAATGATATCAGCAACTTCCCTGTTTACACCTGTAGATAAAGACTTGAGTCTCTTGACAGAAAA
>CALGKL010000240.1 GCA_937930495.1 uncultured Gloeocapsa sp. | reverse complement strand
GGAGCACCCCCTACTTCATTGAGAGATACCAGAGGATTATAGATATAAAATAGGGTATCTTCCACACCTTTGGCCATCAATGGTCCAGAGAATTGCTGCATTTTCATCACCCAATGCAATCTCTGTTGTGCTTCCGTGTCGCTGAGGTCTTCTATTCCTTTTAATAAGAATAACTCTTCAATAAAATTCAATTCGTTGATGAGTTGGGGGTTATTGCGTTTGGCTGTTTGAATAACTCTAGTTACATAGGTACGATAGCGTTCGCTGACCCCTTCTTTGGTAATATAGGTACGATAGATGGGAAACAGGACTAAGACTTCAACGATCGCTCTACGTATCCCACTCAGGGTAAAATCGCGAGTGGAACGATATTTACTCGCTATTTCTTTAAGCATATTGGAGAGGTTTTCCACGTCTCCTGCTAAACTGCGATCGGCGATCAAGCGTTTACAAGCCATTTCTTTGCTTTCGTAACTTTCCCATTGTCCTGTGAAATGGCGATAGATTTGTAAAAACTCGTTTTCATTAGCTTTTTGACAGAATAACCCATTGAGATAATAGAGGAATTCATAACCAGATGTTCCCTGTACAGGCCAATCTTCTGGTATAGTTTCTCCTGGTTGGAGAATCTTCTCTACTATTACATAGGTACGTCCTATCTGTTTACGCAATCTTTCTAGATATTCTTTAGGATTATACAGTCCATCGATATGGTCGATCCGCAACCCGGTAAAATAGTTATTTTCTACCAATTCTTGAATTAGTTGATGGGTTTGTTTAAATACGGCTAATTTCTCGATGCTAACGCAAATTAACTCATTTACTGTAAAAAAGCGTCGATAATTTAATTCTTCGGCGCCAACTTTCCAGAAAGAGAGACGAAAGTATTGATGAGAGAGGAGATTATCTAATAGTTCGTAATTTTGATTAAATAACTCGATATTTTCACTAATAAACTCGTGAATAAATGAATTAGATTCAAATAATTCCCAGAGTAAAGTTTTACTAAAAGCAACTTGATGTCTATACTGTTCGTGATTTTCGATATTACTGGCATTTTTGAGCAGATAAATTATCCCCAAGAACTTGATATAGTCAGGGTGTTTAGCTGGTAATGTTGCTGTTAGTCTGTCTAAGTCATAGGTAACTACTTCTAGATATGATTCTATTCTCAGGGGAAAATTCAGGTCATAATAACTGACATACATCCCTTGGTCAAAATATTTTAACTTTAATTCCCCCCTTTCTAAACAGTTACCATAAAAGTCTCCTAATAATGGTGCTAATACTTTTCCTTGGATATCCTGATAGGGGTGTTCCCATTGAATATCAAAAAAGTCATAGTAGTCTGATTTTGGACCATTAGATAATACATCCATTAAGAGTTGATTTTCGCTGTGATAAGCCATATGATTGGGGACAATGTCTTGTAACCACCCCATCTTCTGTTCTTGTAAAATTTGACTGAGATGTTCAAATTCTGCTTTTGTCCCTATTTCCTGATTCAGTTGATTATAATCAACCACGTTATACCCATGGGTACTCCCGGTACAAGCTTGAAAGATAGGAGAAGCGTAGATATCGGATATTCCTAATTTTTGAAGGTAGGGGATGATATTTTCAGCATCTTTAAATTGAAAGTTAGCGTTGAATTGCAGACGGTAGGTAGCAGTTGGAATACGCATTAGTTATTATTTATTTGTGATTAGAATAGATAGCGACGGTTAAACCGGTTATGTTGACTTCAGAGGTATTAATACTGTCGGGAAGGATTGAACCTGGACCTAAATAAGCTTCTGTTGACGAATCTAACTGTTTTTGCCAATTCCCTAGGGGAAGTTCCCCAATGGTTACCCCTTCTGGATTAAAGTTTAATAGGATTAGTACAGATTCTGCATCTTGATTCCGGGTGAAATAAAACCAGCGTGCCTTTTCGTCATAGTTTACTTTAACACTATTGCGGTTGTAGTTGCGAATTGGGGCTAGTTTTTGGCGCAATTCTAGGAGTTTTTGGTAAAATTGACGTAGAATAGCGTGTTTTCCTTCATTTCTGAGTTCCCAATTCAGACGCGATCGCTCAAAAGTGGCTACATTTGCGGGATCGGGTGGTTCTCCCGGCCATTGAAATGAGGCGAATTCCCGCTGACGTCCTTGTTGTATGGCTTTAACTAGGTCGGGGTCACCGTGACTGATAAAGTAGTAGAAGGGAGCTATTTCGCCGTATTCTTCCCCCATAAATAACAGGGGTATCCCTGGTCCTGTAAGGGTTAAAGCTGCGGCTAATTTGAGACCGGCAAAGGAAATTAGGGTACTGAGGCGATCGCCTAACATTCTGTTGCCTACTTGGTCATGATTTTGACTGTAAATCAGAAACTGACTAAAAGGGCGATCGCCCACTTTATTGCCGTGATAACGTTGACGATAGGGGGAGTAATCCCAAGTATAAGTAAAACTCTCGGTAAAAGCCTTAGCTAAATCAGCACATTGACCATAATCAGCATAATAACCTTGATTTTCTCCGGTCAAGAGAGTATGAATACAGTGGTGAACATCATCACACCATTGGGCTGCTAAACCATAACCTCCCTTACTAGTTGGGTTAATTATCCTCACGTCGTTTAAATCACTTTCAGCGATTAAATATACTGGTTTTCCCGTTGTGTTAGTAAATTCGGTTACTCGCTCCTGGATTTCAGCTAGAATATGTTTAGCGCCAAAATCGTAGATAGCGTGAATCGCGTCTAACCGTAAGCCGTCGAGATGATATTCTCTGAACCAGTATAAGACGTTTTCAATAAAGAAATTGCGCACCCCATAACTATAGGCTTCGTCAAAATTAAGGGCTTTACCCCAGGGATTGTTATATTTATCGGTAAAATAGGGAGCAAAATCTTGGGTATAGTTTCCTTCGGGACCTAAATGATTATAAACCACATCGAGAATTACTGCTATTCCCTGTTGGTGACAGGTATCTATTAACCTTTTAAAACCTTCTACTCCCCCATAGGAATGTTGCACCGCAAAGGGATATACCCCATCATAACCCCAATTCCTAGTACCGGGAAATTGGGCTACGGGCATAATTTCTAAACAGTTGATACCCAGGGTTTTTAACTCAGTCAAACGAGGGATAATTCCCTCAAAGGTACCTGCGTCACTAAAGGTACCTACGTGCAATTCGTAGATAATTAACTCTTCTAGGGGGAGATTTTGCCAATGGTGATCCGTCCAGTTAAAAGCTCTATGATCTATTACTTGGGATGGTCCATGGACATCTTGAGGTTGACTATAGGAAACCGGATCTGGTCTAGTTTTTTCCCCTCCATTGAGCTGATACTGGTACAAAGTTCCTGGGGGTATCTCTGTAGCAGTAACTCGCCAATAGCCTAATTCATGTTGTTTTAGGGGTATTAAACGTTCCCGCTCTCGGAGGATTTTAACTGCTAATTCCCTGAGATTAGGCGCCCAAACGGTAAACTCACAACTATTATCCTTAAGATAATTTGCTCCAATTTGCATTTAAATCACTAAATAAACAACAAACCCCCCGAGTGGGGGGTAGATTAGCTAGGAAGCTAAAGCTACTTCTAGCATTTCTTGTAACTCTCCACTTTGATACAGTTCAATCATGATATCTGAACCACCGATAAATTCACCATTGACATAAACTTGAGGAATGGTTGGCCAATTGGAATATTCTTTGATCCCTTGACGCATTTCGTAGTCTTCTAAAATATCTACGGTTTCATAGGGTACACCTAGACTATTGAGAATTTGGACCACATTATTAGAAAAACCGCACTGGGGCATTAATTTAGACCCCTTCATAAAGACCATGATTTTATTATTTTTCACTAAGGCTTCTATTTTTTGGTGCAATTC
>CALGKL010000239.1 GCA_937930495.1 uncultured Gloeocapsa sp. | reverse complement strand
ATTGATTCGACGATGAAATCTAATATCTCCGTGGGTCCTCCTATCGATTTAATCATGTATGAAACCGATAGTCTCGAATTACGTCACAAACTGCAACTCAAACTCGGAGACCCTTATTTAGCGAAAATGCGTAAACTTTGGGAACAATACGTACGTCAAGCCTTTGAAGCGATGTCTAATATAGAATGGCAATATGAGGAAAATTCCTCAGCGGAAAATATACTCATCGATTGAGGGAAAAACCATGAGTCGTAAAAATTTACCCCGTCTAGCGATCGCCTCGATCGCTGTTATTGGTTTATTGGAAACAGCTTATCTAACTATAGCCGAGTGGACAGGCAAAGCCGAGGAAGTCTGTCCTACTTCTGGTTGTGTTGATGTTTTAAATAGTCCCTATTCCCATATTTTTGGTATTCCTTTAACCGTATTTGGTTTTGGCGCTTATACTACGGTAGCTATCCTTGCTATCTCCCCGTTATTACTCACCAAGAAAAATTGGGATAAAAATACTTGGTCAGGTTTATTATTTCTCACTACTACCATGGCGGTTAGTAGTTTATATCTAATGTCGGTGATGTTTTTTAAGATTAAAGCCCTATGTCCTTATTGTCTAGCTTCGGCTTTATTTTCCATCACCCTATTCCTGGTAACCTTATTAGCCCATAAATGGAATAACTGGCGCCAACTGGCTACAATTACCGTGATCGCAGCTATAGCTAGTTTAACGGGAGTGATGAGTGTTTATGCTAACGTTGATTATACCGCTTCTGCACCCTCTAGTGAGGTAGTAGTTAAAACCGGAGAAAAAGGACCAGAGATCACAACCGAATCAACAGCAGCGGAAATATCTTTAGCTAAACATCTCCAATCAATTGATGCTCGAGTATTTGTCTCCTATACCTGTCCCCATTGTTACGAACAAAAACAACTCTTTGGCAAAGAAGCAAGCGCAATCTTAAATACCATCGAATGTAACCCTAAGGGGGAAAATGCTCAACCCCAACTCTGTGAAGCAGCGGGAATCAGAGGAGTACCCACCTGGGAAATTAAGGGAGAATTTTACCCTGGAGTACAACCTTTAGAAAGACTCGCTGAATTGTCGGGTTATACAGGTTCTCAAGAATTTGTTCATCCTTTCCCTTATTAAGCAAAATCATGAAAACAGAGCCAATTTGGGTTATTTACAAAGAATTTCGCTTTGAAGCAGCCCATAAACTTCCCCATCACCAGGGGAAGTGTCGTCGTTTACACGGTCATAGTTGGCTAGGGAGAGTATATATCCAGAGTAACCAATTAATTAGTAGTGGTCCTCAACAGGGAATGGTCATGGATTTTGGTAAGGTTACAAATTATCTTGACCCCCTGTTAGAAAATTACCTGGATCATCATTATCTCAACGCAACCACCGGTCTAGAAAATCCTACTAGTGAAGCGATCGCCGAGTGGATTTTTCAGAAATTAGCCAAGATGAATCTTCCCGGACTTTACGGGGTAGAAATTAAAGAAACCTGTACTTCTGGTGCTTATTATTCTCCCTATCAATTTCTGACTCTGAAAACGTGATATTATTGTTTAGGCTATCCTTCCGAAAAATATTTTACAGAATTTGTTTCGAGACCATGAGCATAGTAAGTCAAGTTATTCTCAAAGCCGACGATGAACTCAGATACCCTAGTAGTGGTGAACTCCAGGGAATCAATGATTTTCTCAGTACTGGTGAACAACGTATTCGTATTGCTGAAATAATGGCAGAAAACGATAAAAAAATCGTTGAAGAAGCTAGTAAACAATTATTTAGAAAACGCCCTGATTTTCGCGCTCCTGGTGGTAATGCTTCAGGACAACGTCAGTATAACCAATGTTTGCGGGACTATTCCTGGTATCTACGTCTAGTTACCTATGGTTTAATCGCCGGTAGTATAGAGCCAATCGAAAAAATCGGTCTCATCGGTGTCAAAGAGATGTATAATTCTCTCAATGTACCAGTTCCAGGAATGGTTGAAGCAATTCGCTGTCTTAAAGAAGCAGCTTTAGCTTTATTAAATACCGAGGACGCTGCTGAAGCAGGACCTTACTTTGACTATATAATTCAAGCCATGTCTTGATTTAGACTAAATTTCCCCATTCTCTAGCTATTTAGGGTGGGGAAATCTCATCTTAGTTATTTAGACTCCACTACTGTTTCTACGGGTGTAGAATCAACGGTTACTAAATCTTCGCTCTCCTCTACTTTTTGACCGCGACGATTTTTACGATAATCTAAGGCTAATCTAGATAACTCGGTAGTTAAAAGAGTTAAGACAACACCATCATCAATCCAACCGATAATAGGAAAAACATCGGGAGAGATATCTAGAGGACTAAATAAATAGGCGATCGTTCCTAAAACAATTAACCAGCGATACTTGGGGTTACGGACTTGATTGCTATACCAGTTGTAAAAAGATTCGACTATTTGTTTCATTTGCAGAGGTTCCTAACCAACAATTCTATTGTGTCAAATTTAGCCTTGGAGATAAAGTGGGGGAAACAACAATTTTGGTCTAGTTTTCCAGACCTGAACTTGATTATGGTTAACTTTTTTTGAGATAATTTTGCTAATATTTAAGATAAGTTAACTTTATTAAGAATTTAGCAAGGGATTAAAATCATGGCTGGGCTTTTTGGTCTATTTGGTGGTAAAAATAAAAACAACGGCAGCGATAATAATAACACAGGCTCTTTTTTCCTCGATCCAGATGAAGCAAAAACCCTCGGAAACTTGGAATATATGCGTTCATCCAACAAAATCAGACATACTTTCCCTAAAACACGCACCAATCAAGTTACCGAAATAGTTAAAGAAGTATCCTCTTTGGAAGTATCTACCCAATCCAATCAATCTAACCGAGTTAATCCCCCTTCTCCTCCCACACAATCTCAGAGTGAAACCCAATCTCAACCTCAATCTAGACCCACTCGTCGCGGTAATGACTCTAGTTTAGATTTCTTCCGTCAAATGGCAAAAGATCTTAAAAAATAATTGAGCTACTTTGCTAGGGGGTAAGTATTCTCAATACTTACCCCTATTTTTTTAGCCAACTAATTCGATTTCTTCTTCTTTCTCTTCTTCATCCTCAACGGTGAATTTAAGTAGGGTAAAGTAAAAGGCGGAGAAAACTAAGACAGCAACTACACCTACAAGCAATGAGCCATCACCTTCATGCCAATAGTCAAAAGCTTCCGTTTGTCCGTAGTTAAGTAATAAGCACATCGCCACTACTCTGAGGAGGTTAACCACAAAGCCAATAACTACACCAACGATTGGGACAATAAAATTATAAATTCTTTTCAGAGGGAACATCACCAAAAATAGGATAGATATTCCTAAGACATAGGTCATCGATTCAACCCCAGAACATGGT
>CALGKL010000238.1 GCA_937930495.1 uncultured Gloeocapsa sp. | reverse complement strand
TCAGATTGTGGTTACTACCAACGAAGATGCAACCCAAATGGGTTTATTTGCTCCCGATACCCCTATTACTGTTATTCCCAATGGGGTGGATTTGACTTTATTTCCCTACCGTCATTGTGATCCCGGTGGCTATCATCTGATCTTTGTGGGGGGATTAGATTATCTGGTTAATATCGATGCTGTTTGTTTTTTTGCGCAAGAAGTGTTCCCTTTATTACAGCAAAGTTTTCCCCAAACCAGTCTAACTATAGTTGGCGCTAATCCTACTGCTGAAGTTATCGCCTTGAGTAAAATATTTTCAGGAATCACCGTTACTGGTAGAGTGCCTCGGGTGGTAGACTATCTCCATCAAGCTACTGTCGCTATTGCTCCTCTGCGCAGTGGTTTTGGGATGAAGATCAAAACCCTTGAATATATGGCTGCGGGAGTCCCTGTAGTAGGAAGCGATCGCGGTTTAGAAGGGCTTGAAGTAGAACAACCTTTACGAGCTTTACGAGCTAATAGTAGCTCAGAATATGTTAGCGCTATAAGCAACCTTTTTACCAACGAGCAACTCAGAGCTACCCTCTCTGCTAACGCTCGTCAAATGATCGAAGCAGACTACACCTGGGAGAGTCTAGCTGCTCAATACCAAAGGATTTTAGAACTCTAATGGAGCCGAGCAGAGTCGAACTGCTGTCCAAATTGGGTATTCACCTAACGTTCCTTCACAGGTTTAGCCCTTCTCATCCTCAGAGCGGGAACCGCTAATTGTTCCTAGCGATCAGAGTCTCTGGTAAAATCTTTACCTAGTAGTCAACCAGAGATGACTAGTGGGTGCATCCGTTGGGGTTATGTCTGCAGCCCTTAACGGAGTCGGACTACAAACGCTCGAACCAGTTATTGGTTATTAGGCAACAAGAGCTGCTTTACGAGCAAAGGGTACGATGTTATTCGCAGTTACATTTTGTTTGAGCTTTTGATTAACGAGAGACAACTCACTCTCGACCTGCATCACGATTCAGCTTTCGCCAACCTGTCGATACCGTTACGGCCCCTTGACCTATACCCATTATAGACACAATTTTTTACTAATGTCAACAAGTATTGTTACAAATTATTGCCCTGTTAATGGCTATCGCCCTAAACTAAAGAAATGACTTGTTAAAATGCCCAAAGAAAATATGTTTCCGATTAATCGTCCTCGTCGTTTGCGTCAACATCCTCAACTACGTCGGATGGTGCGCGAAACCGTAGTTACCACCAATGACCTAGTCTACCCTTTGTTTGCTGTTCCAGGAGAAGGAGTAGCCAAAGAGGTAAAATCAATGCCATCGGTTTACCAACTGTCTGTAGATAAAATCGTCACCGAAGCGAAGGAAGTCTATGACCTAGGTATTCCGGCGGTTATTTTATTTGGTATTCCCGAAGTCAAAGATCTAGAAGCCGAGGGAGCATGGCACGATCATGGCATAGTGCAAAGAGCCGCTACAGCGATTAAAGAAGCGATTCCCGATCTCATCGTCATCGCCGATACCTGTTTATGTGAATACACACCCCATGGTCATTGTGGTTATCTTGAAGTTGGCGATTTAACAGGTAAAGTCCTCAACGATCCTACCCTAGAACTTTTGAAAAAAACCGCTGTTTCCCAAGCCCGCGCCGGAGCTGATATAATCGCTCCTTCGGGAATGATGGATGGTTTTGTGACCACAATTCGGACAGCTTTAGATGAAGCAGGTTTTACCGAGACACCGATTCTCTCCTACACGGCTAAATACGCCTCTGCTTATTATGGACCATTTCGCGACGCGGCGGAATCTTCCCCCCAATTTGGCGATCGCCGTACTTATCAAATGGACCCGGCTAATGCGCGAGAAGCCCTCAAGGAAGTAGAATTAGACATCAGCGAGGGGGCAGATATGTTAATGGTTAAACCCGCACTAGCTTATCTAGATATCATCTGGAGAGTCAAGGAAATAACTAACCTCCCCGTAGCAGCTTACAACGTCTCTGGGGAATATTCCCTGATTAAAGCAGCTGCTCTCAATGGTTGGATTGACGAAAAAGCCGTTACCCTCGAAACCCTGACTAGCTTTAAGCGCGCGGGAGCTGATTTAATCCTCACCTACCACGCTAAAGACGCAGCCAGATGGCTAGCTTAGTCAGCTAGGCTAGAAATTTCACCAACTCTTGTAATTTCACCCAAGCCGCACCACTACGGATCACTTCTCTAGCTTTAGTTAACCCCTGGAGATAATCTCCAGGGGGAAACATCCTCCCTACTATTAAAGCTAAAGCAGCATTAATCGCTACAGCATCGGTTTGTGCAACAGTCCCCTTACCCTGAAGTACATTTTCTAAAATAGTCGCATTTTCGGGAACATCTCCGCCTTGGATTGCGGTTAAAGGTTGGGGATTGATCCCTAAATCGAGAGGATTGAGTACCCCTAATTTAATTTCACCCTCAGCTAAAATAGCTAAATCTGTAGGTGCGCCTAAACCTACTTCGTCTAATTTTTCTCTCCCATGGAGTACGATCGCTCTTGGTATCCCCAAAAGTTGTAAAGCACCCGCCATACTTTCTAAAAACTGTGGATCATAAACCCCAATGATTTGACCATTGGGTTGTAGGGGATTGACTAAAGGTCCTAATAAATTAAACACCGTGCGCACTTTTAAAGTTTTACGGATCGGTGCAACACTTTTTAAAGCAGGATGCCATCCTGGAGCAAATAAAAAAGTAATCCCAATTTCCTCTAAAGCTGCTTCAACTCGCTCTACAGGTGCGGTTAAATTAACTCCTAAGTATTCTAAAACATCGGCAGAACCAACCTTACTAGAAGCGGAGCGATTACCGTGTTTGGCGACTTTTATTCCTGCAGCTGCTACCACAAAAGCTACCGCGGTAGAGATGTTAAAGGTTGACGCTCCATCTCCTCCTGTCCCACAGGTATCAATTACAGGTTCAGACTAATTAATTACCCTATCTTGTACCGATTGTTTTTGCAAGACTCTAGCCATACCCGCTAATTCCGAAGCAGAAAACCCTTTAGCGTTGAGTGCGGCTAAAATAGCTCCCGATAATACATCGGGAATCTCATGGTTTAACCACCCTTCCATCAATTGAGCAGCTTCGGTTTCTGCTAGAGATTGTTTGGCTAAAATCTGTTGTAAAAAGTTAGACCAGTCCATTTCCATATTATTTACAATTGCCAAGGTTCAAAGTTCAATATACATTTAATAGAGAATAATAAGTAGAAAGATTAAGATACGCCAATGAGTATGGTTAAATATACAGAACAACCCGTGAGAGTCGTTAAACTACCTAAACAAGATCGTTATGAAATAGAGCTTCAAGCTGAAAAACAACGACAAGAACAACGGATGCGGGATGTGGCCTTGATTTTAGAGAATCTTTTTACTAGGGAAGAAGCTACGGTTAAACTCGTCTTAGAATGTCTCTATGATGTTGGCTCTGCTAATCTGATTAATAAAAAAGTTTCTTTTCGTCCCCTCAATCGTCTCGCTAAGGCGATCGCCACGATGAGTAAACCCGCTTTTCGCTTCTGGGGTTATCGTTGGTTTAAAAATAACTGTCCCAAATTAATCACCGATTGGTTACAATCAAAGGTGACTTTTTAAGCAAATCTGATTATGTCCCTCACAAGTAAAATATCAAGACTACTGATTTTAGGTTTATTATTACTATGACTAGGTGTCAATCCTACACCTAGTTTAGCAATAGATAAATTACCAGACAATTTAAAATTTGATAATCTCGATCTTCGGGGTCAAGATTTTACTAACCAGAATTTACAAACCGCTGAATTTGCTAAAGTTAAACTCCAAGGTGCTAATTTCCGCAATGCTAATTTAATCGGCGTAGTTTTTAACAACGTTAGTCTAGACGAAGCTAATCTTCAAGGTGTAGATTTTAGTCAAGGAATCGCTTATTTAACTAGTTTTGATAACGCTGATTTAACCGATGCAATTTTGGTCGAAGCTTTATTATTACGTTCTACTTTTAAAAATGCCAACATCACTGGTGCTGATTTTAGTTACGCTGTTTTAGATAGTGAACAAATCGATACACTTTGTACTTATGCTTCTGGGGTTAATAGTAAAACTGGTGTAAACACTCGCCAATCTCTTGGCTGTAATATTAAAAGTAAATAAAACCCCACAGATTTAACAAGGTAACAAATACGTAGCCTAAAAAGGATTGATTCTCACTCCTAACCGCTAACTTCTATCTTATTTTTTTGGGCTAAATTGCCCTTATTTTTGCTCAAAAAACCCCTTCTATAGTACAAATTACTAACTCTTTATGTGAAATAGGATGTGGTTCAGGTCAATTATTAAATAAATTAAAAAATCTTGGTTATCAAGTATATGGTGTTGAGCCAGATCCCCAAGCTAAAGTATTTAGTTTAAGTTTAAACGGACAAAAAGGAACAGCAGAGTCTTTACCAGAAACAATCAAAAATTCTCAATTAAGAGCTTGGCAATTATTGCTAGCAACATTATTAGCTCCTCCTAGCAAAAAGTATGATTCTATTCTTTTAATAGCCTCAAAAAAAATCAAAGAATAACCAGAGCTCATGATCATTTGTTTATTGACATTAATGTTACTTATCTGCTAACCACTTGTCCACGATAGCCTTAATTTCTCCCTGTTTATCCATTCTCACTATTTTTATGTTTAAATCATGTACTTTTTGACTATCTATCGGTAAAGCAAAACCATAATTTTCTCTAGCTAAATAAAAATTAGCTAAAGTTAATTTTAAGTCAGGATTTTGAGTTAAATAATATCTAAGTGCAGGAGCATCAAAAATAACTCCCTTTACTTGTTCATTTACTAATAATTCTATTGCTGCGGGTAAATTGGCTGCTTTAACTAATTGAGCTTGATAATAATTACCCCATTG
>CALGKL010000237.1 GCA_937930495.1 uncultured Gloeocapsa sp. | reverse complement strand
GCTGAAATTTACTTTCAGGTAGTAGCTTGGAGTGAAGAGAATCAATGGACAGAGCCAGGTATTTATATCTTTAGGGGTATATGGCAATTCGTTCCTCAAGTAAAAACCCCGGTTATCTCCGTTTATCGGAATCGGGAAAGTACAGACTATACGGAGAAGTTTAAAGCGACTCATCTTCCTGTGTTAATGCGTCGGGAGGATGAAGCTACTCCCTTTCGCTTTAATCCCAAAATCGGTAAAGAGGATTTACCTCCGAAATGGTTTATCCAAGCTAAATTTAAATTTATCCCTTCTAAGAATTGTTGGGGATGGGTAGAAGATCTAGAGTCACCTACTCAAGAAATTCCTCGTTACAAAAAACCCATCAAAGCTGATCCTAAAGCTAGAGAAGAGTCGAAAAAACCGGAAAAATCGGAAGGAAACAAAAAAAGTCAAGATGATTTAACCGTCAAAAAATCTTTACCTAACACTTAAGCAACTTTAATTAAAGATTGAAATAACACTCGACCATCTGTACTACCTAGAATAGGATCAGATGCTCTTTCAGGATGGGGCATCATGCCCAGGACGTTGCCAGTTAAATTGGTAATACCGGCGATATTATTAAGAGAGCCATTGGGATTATAGATATCTTCAGTTTCACCACTACTACTAGAATAACGGAAAACAACTTGATGATTATCTTCTAAAGCTTTCAGAGTATCGGCGTCAGCATAGTAACGACCTTCTCCATGGGCGATGGGGAGAGTCAATACTTGTCCAGAGCTATAACCTTGGGTCCAAGGAGTTTGATTATTTTCCACTCGAATCGGGAGGCGATCGCAAATAAAGTGTAAGTTACGATTACGAATCAACGCACCCGGGAGTAAGCCCACTTCTGTTAAGATTTGAAACCCGTTACAGATACCTAAAACTAACTTACCCTGTTGGGCGTGTTCTAAAACACTATTCATCACAGGAGAAAAACGAGCGATCGCCCCACAGCGGAGATAATCACCATAACTAAATCCACCAGGAATAACAATCACATCGATATCGCTAAGATCAGTATCTTGGTGCCAAACTAAACGGGTAGGTTGGTCAAGTATTCCATCTGTAACGCTGACAATATCGCGATCGCAATTTGAACCGGGAAAAACTATGACACCAAATTTCATTTACGTTAAAAAATAAGCATTTATTTGAGTCGATTGCGCCAAACTTGCCAAGCTAAATAAGCTAATAACAAGGTAGCACCAATCGCATATGCTCCCCCACTAGGAATACCAGCCAAAACTAAAGCCAAGCTACCTAACCAGAGAGTAAGAGCATAGATAAATAATACCGTTAAACGTTGAGAAATACCTGCTTTGAGTAAGCGATGGTGTAAATGACTATTATCGGGTTTAAAAGGAGACTTTCTTTGATAAATACGGGAGATAATCACCAAAGACATATCAATAATCGGTACGGCTAAAGTCAACATTACCGCTGTCAAAGCATAGGTTTTAACCAAACCAATTACCCCTACCCCTGCTAGGGTGAAACCCATAAAATAAGCTCCCCCATCTCCCATAAAAATCTGGGCTGGATTAAAGTTATAACGCAAAAACCCCAAAGCACCCCCAGCTAAAGCCGCAGCTACTAAAGCCGCAGCGGGTTGATTCATAAACAAACTAACCATCAGCATCACTACCGCAGCGATTCCTGATACTCCCGCGGCTAAACCATCTACACCATCAATCCAGTTGATAGCGTTGGTCATACCTACTAACCAAAATAGGGTAATGGGTAAACTCAACCACCCCAGGTGCACTATCCCAGAAAAGGGAATGGTGAGGAAATCGATTTTTACCCCCACCCACCAAGCGAAAGTTGCCACCGCTGTCTGCATAATTAGGCGTGACATTGCTGATAGGTTAAATAAATCATCAGCTAAACCTATTAAAAATAGTAGTAAACCACCAATAGTTACCCCCCAGATTTCCCACTCTTTTTCTGGTGGTAGTAACCCAAACCCACCTAACCACCAGACGATTAGTAAGGCGCTTAAACTGCCAATAAAGATAGAAACCCCCCCAATTCTGACGATAGGGCGTTGATGAATTTTGCGCTCTCCTGGTAAATCGACTTTGCCGCTTTTAATGCCAATGGTTTTGACAACTGGTGTACTCCATAGTACCACGCTGATCGAAACCAGAAAAGCGATGAGATGGTATTGCTCTTCTAGCATCCGGGTTTTGTTAGTAGTTACTAAATAGGGTAGTAGAAAGTTGCTCTCTCTACTACCCTAGTCTAACTAAAAAATTTTTAGGCTAACGTCGGTACGGGAATTTGCAGATGAGGATAGAGAGGGAAGCGATCGCATAAGTTAGCCACACGCTGTTGACAATCCCTCTTAATTCCTTCATGCTCAGGATTTAAGAGGCGATCGCTGATTATCTGACCAATCTCGGTAAATTCAGCTTCTCCCATTCCGCGAGTGGTCATCGCTGGTGAACCTAAACGTAATCCACTTGTAACAAAAGGCGATTCCGAATCAAAAGGTACGGTATTTTTATTAGCGGTAATATTAATCTCGCTCACTAATTGATCAGCCCGTTTGCCCGTCATACCGATACAACGTAGGTCAACCAGGATTAAGTGATTATCAGTTCCCCCTGAGACTAACTTAAAGCCATTATTGATTAAACTATTCCCCAGGGCTTGAGCGTTGGCGATTACCTGTTGAGCATAGGTTTTAAACTCGGGTTTTAATGCTTCCCCAAAAGCTACCGCTTTAGCAGCGATTACGTGTTCTAAAGGTCCTCCTTGTGTCCCCGGGAAAACCGCTTTATCTAGTTTTTTACCCAATTCAGCATCCCGACAGAGAATTAATCCTCCCCTTGGTCCTCTGAGAGTTTTATGTGTGGTTGTTGTTACTACATCGCAATAGGGTACAGGGTTAGGATGTTCTCCCGCTGCTACTAAACCGGCGATATGGGCAATATCTGCTAATAAATAGGCGCCAACTTCATCAGCGATTTCTCTAAATTTCTCGAAGTTAATTACCCTGGGATAAGCTGAATAACCACAGATAATCAGTTTAGGACGCTCTTTAATAGCTATGGCTCTGATTTCTTCATAATCGAGGGTTTCTGTTTCTTTACTTACCCCATATTGAAGAACATTAAACCATTTACCCGAGACGTTTACCGGTGAGCCATGGGTTAAATGTCCTCCATGGGATAAATCCATCCCGAGAATTTTATCTCCAGGTTGCAATAGGGTTAAAAATACGGCAAAATTAGCCTGTGCTCCTGAATGGGGTTGCACATTGGCGCTAGCTGCACCAAATAGCTGTTTAGCCCGATCTATGGCTAGTTGTTCCACTTCATCGATAAACTCGCAACCACCATAATAACGCTTACCCGGTAAGCCTTCGGCATATTTATTAGTTAATACCGAACCTTGGGCTGCTAAAACCGCAGCTGAAGCAAAGTTCTCACTAGCAATTAATTCTAAATGACTCCTCTGACGTCCTAATTCTCTATCTATGATTTCAGCTACTAGAGGATCTGTTTGTCTTAACAAGTCGAAGTTGGTATCAGTCACTGTTTTTGTTGTTATTGAAAATTAATCTATTGTAACAATTTTAACCCCTTAACGGAAAAAATGTGATAGGATAATGACAATGAGCTACAGTTGTACGAGGTACAATCATGTTTGTAGTTATTACCGAGAATAAACTGTTAAACGCAGAACATATCTGTCAGGGTTGTTTACTAGCCGATCATAGTGGTTTACCCCGTTGGCGTCAAGGTAAATTGGGGTGTGGTCAATCCCTTGGCAAATCTCCAGACAACCAAACCACGGTTTATCAATGTCAAATGGGCTTCCGTATTGCTAATATTGAGTAGGAATTATACTTACTCACGAGGAAAAATCAATGTCTTGGCGTGGTTCAACGGATTTTAAAGACCGTCTGTTTGGGGCTTTAGTTTACTCACTTCCCTTAATCTATGTTTTACCCTATAGCGAGGGGGTTTTGACACAAATTCCCCAACTTGGTTTTATCTACGTTTTGATTTCCCCTCTATTGAGTCTTTATTTTGGTTTAAACTCTCTTTTACCTTTTGCGGGATTGATTATTTTCTTCGCTCTGTGGTTGGGAGTGGTTAGAAATGAGCGTGTTAGTCATTTTATCCGGTTTAATACTCTACAGGCGATTTTAATCGACTTGCTGATTATTTTGTGTGGTTTAATTATCCAAACTCTTTTTGTTAACGCAGGGTTGGATTTCTTGGTTCAATTATTCAATAACTTTGTCTTTTTAGGGGTTTTAGTTATCTGCATTTACTCGATCATTCAATCGGTTTTGGGTAAATACGCCGAAATTCCGACTCTTTCTGATGCTGTTTATTCTCAAGTCCGCTGATTTTTTGGAGTACGCTAGAGCAACACCCTCTAAAAAGAGTCACCCTAAGGGCTCTGGTATTTACCTAAGAGGGATTCGACTTCCTTGGTTTCAATGCGAGACATTATGAAGTTGGAATACATCAAAGTGGAAAGAGCCATAAGGGTTTTAAATTAATCATAAAACCTTCCAAAAAGGCTTTCAAGAAGCACTATGACAAAATCGCAACGATAATCGAAAACAACGGGAGTGCAAATCAGACAACACTGACAAACCTCTTGAACCCAACTATAACCGGGTGGAGTAACTATTATTCAACCACAGACGCCCTGGTCTTCGGGAAGATTTGGAAGATTAACAACCGGGAATACTAAAGCTAGAGGCATGCAGAAACTCAGGAATTGGGTATTCAGAAATGAAGAGGGATAGGCGTTAAACAAACACGCAAGCCTAGCCTTGACTTCTTAATTCATAATAAATTGCTGCTTTAACCGCTTGCCAAAAAGGCATCATTATCCCCAAAGATAATAAACTAAGGGCTAGATAAATTAGGCTGTCTAGGATTTGAAAGATTGCCGAATCAGGACCGAAAATTAGGCTTAAAGTAAATTGGAAAACACCTGAAATAATATTAACAACAATAGAAACAAGTAAACTAATTAAAAAACCTATAAAAAATATTAATAGTAACTTGCCCATAAATTTTTGGGTTAATTGCCAAGAACGAACAATAGCTCTACTAGCATTTGGAATTGTCTCTATAGCTATTACTAATTCTGTTAGAGATAGACAGGTAAATAACCAATTATATAGGATAATTATAGCAATAGATAGAGGGATTACTATTAAAAATAAAGCGGGATTATTGGTAACTATAGCTAGACGAACTAAAATACCGACAATCAAGAAACTAATCAAGAAAAAACCAAAGAAAATCAAGAAAACTAAGACAGTAGCTAAGAAAAACGTCCACAGTAGAGGGTTAACCCTATTCCTCGCTCCGGTTACACTTTCGGGTTTTTCGATAATCTCTCCAAAAGCGAGACGGGAAATTAAACCAGTGGCTTGGGCATACTTTGCCCAACCATAAATTGGTACAATAGACCAAACACCAGCAATTACGGCTAGGGGAAAATAGGTTTTAAAGCGATCGCGATATATCCTTAAACCCGCACTGACTACGTCTCCTACTCTGAGGTAACTACGATTCATACTTAAACTTGTTAATTATTTTCTCCTATTTTAAACTATATCTATCAGCAATAATCTTGAAAACTTTATAAAGCTTTTAAGATGAATATTCAAGGTTGGATAGCCAGAAAAGAAACCTATACTGCTAAACTAGTTTTGGGTATTGTCCCTAGGTTAGTGAGCGTCGGAATCATTAATTAAAGGCTTTTGATTGCTGATTTCTTTAAACATCTTTTAAGCTTAGGTATCCTTAGGCTCTTTTTACTTTACTGTCAAACAGGTTTAAAAACATGAAATTGCTGAAAATTTTGATAACTTTAATGCTGGTAGTTGGTTTAACTGCTTGTCAAGGGAATAATCAACCTGCAGGGGTGACTAAAGTAACTTTTTGGCACGGGATAAATCCTCCTGAAAATAGAGATGTCTTTGAGAAACTTTTGGCGGAGTTTAATAATAATAATCCAGAGATTAAAGTAGAATCAATCTATATCGGACAACCTGATCAACAATTACCTAAAATCATCTCCGCAGTAGTGGGTAATCAACCTCCAGATTTACTCTGGTATGTACCCCAACTGACGGGAAAACTGGTGGAATTAGGGGCGATTAAACCTCTAGAAGATTGGTTAGTTACTAGTGGTCTTAAAGCTGAAATTATCCCGGCGATGTTTAGTACTATGGAATTAGATAACCACCTCTGGTCAATACCCTTTGCGACTAATAACGCTGCTATATTTTATCGTCCTAGTTTATTTGCCAAAGCGGGTATCACTAAACTACCGGAAACTTGGTCAGAATTAAAAGAAGTAGCCACTAAATTAACTAAAGATCTAGATAATGATGGTCAAATTGACCAACACGGTTTATTATTATCCCTAGGAACAGGGGAATGGACTGTATTTACTTGGTTACCTTTTATTTATAGCGCCAATGGCGAATTATTAGTCGATAATCAACCCGAATTGGTTAACCCGGGGACGATTAAAGCTTTAGAATTTGGGAAAGAGCTAGTAGATTCAGGAGTCGCTATTCTTTCCCCTCCAGAAAGAGGTTATGAATTGGATCAGTTTATCTCAGGAAAGGTGGCGATGCAAATGACTGGACCCTGGACTCTGGGACAATTGAATCAAACTGGTATTGATTATGCAGCTTTTCCTATACCAAGATTGGAGACCAAAGCAGCTGTCTTAGGTGGAGAGAATGTCTTTTTATTTAAAACCAATCCCACCAGAGAAGCAGCAGCAACTAAGTTTCTAGAATATATCCTGAGTGCAGAATTTCAGACTAAATGGGCTTTAGAAACCGGTTATCTACCGATTAATATTCAAGCAGAACAAAGTGAATCTTATCAAAGGATGAAGAATGAAAATCCAATCCTCGAGGTGTTTATTAGTCAAATGGATTGGGCGAGATCTCGTCCTTTAATCTCCAATTATACTATACTCTCGGAAAACCTCGGTCGCGCGATTGAAGCCTCTTTATTAGGTAAGGCTACACCCAAAGCAGCCCTAGAAGCCTCACAAAAACGTCTCGAAGCAAGTTGATGACCCTAATCTATCCCCCTTGGTTAAAACCTGGCGATCGCCTCACCGTCATTGCTCCTAGTGGTAATCTGACTTCCTCAACTACATTTACTCAAGGTCTGGCTATCTGGCGATCGCAAGGTTATCAGTTAGAAATTGACCCCCAATGTCATTATAGCCATGGTTATTTAGCAGGAACGGATGAACAACGAGGTCAAGCCTTAAAAAAAGCTTGGTTAAATCCCCAATCTCGCGGTATTATTTGTGCTAGAGGAGGTTACGGAAGTGCGAGACTACTAGAAAATTGGTCTTGGAAAACCCTTGATTTATCCTCTCCGAAATGGCTGATTGGTTTTTCTGATATTACCGCTTTATTGTGGAGTCTTTATCGAGTGGGAATAGCCAGTGTCCACGCTAGCGTTTTAACTACTCTACCCTCTGAACCGGATTGGTGTCAACAACGTCTCTTTGACTTGATCGAAGGAAAACAACTACCCCCCCTTCAGGGTAAAGGTTGGGGAGGAGGTAAAACCACGGGAACTCTGTTACCTGGTAATTTGACCGTAGCGACTCATTTGTTACAAACACCCTCTCAACCTCCCCTCAATGGGGTAATTCTAGCTATAGAAGAGGTAAACGAACTCCCCTATCGCGTCGATCGCCTTTTGACCCACTGGCGAATGTTAGGATTGTTACAACAGGTAAAAGGAATCGCTTTAGGACGTTTTAGCGGTTGTACCCCTCCAAACACCTCTAGTTGGGAGATTGACCAAGTCTTGCGCGATCGCCTCGGTGATTTATCTTTACCCATTGTCTCTGATTTACCCTTCGGTCATGGGGGAGCAAATGCTGCTCTAATCGTCGGTTCAACGGTAGAATTGGATGGCGATCGCGGTTTATTAACTACTATCCCCTAGGAAGATCTAATCCTAGGCACAAGTTAGAACATCTTTGCTATTATATTTTTATGGCGCAGTTAAAATGTTTAGGGATAGATCCCGGATTAGCGATCATCGGTTGGGCTTTTTTAGGTGGGAAAGAATCTGAACACCCCCAACTCTACGACTGTGGCACGATTGAAACTTCTAAAAATCTCTCTACACCGGCTAGATTAACTATTATTGAAGCAGATCTGGTCTCTTTAATCACCGAATTGCAACCGGATTTAGTTGCCGTGGAAATGCCTTTTTTCTCCCGGGAAATCAAAGCCGCAGGGGGAGTACTTCAATCCCTTGGTATTATCAATCTTGTCTGCTATCGGGAACGAAATTTAACCCCTATTTTGTTACATCAAGCTTCCTGGAAAAGTTATCTCGGTAACGGGAAAGCTAATAAAGCCCAAGTCACCGACATTATTCAATCTCTTTTTCCTTTACCGAAATTATACTTAGATGATACCATCGATGCGATCGCGATCGCTTACGCTGCTTTGGGTGGTTTACGTAATAATATTTAATTTTCCTTGGTTTACCGCAAATATACTTAAATCTTAAATAATCATTAAAATAGTTATTTTTGAACACTAATAATCATTTTTTTATATTATAATCAGGGAATGTAGCCCTTAGAAACCTAATCAAATCAAAACAAATATGCGTAGTCAACTAACCAAAGGATTTTTTGCTCCCGGCTTAAACACTTACGTAAAATTATTTACGTGTAAACACTTACTCGGCCATTTCTTAAAACCAATGTTAAGAAATGTTGCAGAAAATATAAAAATATGTTTAAATAGTGAACGAAATGTTCATTTTGAACATTTAATTGCCACCTAACCCTGACAGCAATAACTCGTAGACCTTTTTTTTTAGACAAAGCAAGAAAATGACCTTAACCATCTATTCTCAAAAATTATTCAATACTTCTAGCCAAGGGGGACTTTTAGCTGAGTTGCAGAAGTCAGAATTTTCTGGGAGTATCTTAGTAAAATCAACTAAATCAGAAGAATGGGAGTTAATCTTCTATCTAGGTAGGATTATCTATGCTCAAGGTGGACACCATTCAGTTAGACGCTATCAAAGAAATCTCAGCATCCATCTACCAGAAGTCAAAACTGAATTTTTACAACTCAGAGAGAATCCCCAACTCCAGACAGAGTTGAATATTGAGTATAGTTGGGAATACGAATTACTAGACATTTGGCTTAAACAACACAAAATAGATCCTAAACAGGTTAACCAGTTTATTACCGCTCA
>CALGKL010000236.1 GCA_937930495.1 uncultured Gloeocapsa sp. | reverse complement strand
TCTTTAGGAGTTTTATTACTAATGGACTTAGTTCTCAAACCATTTTTTTTTCCGTCGTCGTCCTTTAGGAAGATTAGCTGACGTAGATGGTCGAAGTTTTCCCAGTGGTCACGCTACGGGTAATATACTATTATATTTTCTCTTAGCTTATATCATTTCCGTCCAATTTCCTAAACTACGAATTTATCTATATCTTTTAGCAACCTCCCCGTTGTTAATGATGGGAATATCTTCCGTTTATCTCAGGGTTCACTGGGTAACAGACATTTTAGGCGGTTATTGTCTAGGTTATATCTTATTCACAATTTCTCTGATCTTTTTAAAGATATCCGATCAAAAGTATATACGGCGAGAATATGAGCAACAAAAGTTTTAGTTTTGCACAACAACTACTAGAACTCATTTCCAAGACTCAACAACCTAAATAAAAGTTAAAAGTATTTCAGTCTAGACCGGATAACTAGTTAGAATTAGACAAGTCTGTGAAGACAAGAGTTTCTTGGGTCAAGACTTAAGAAACAGCAATTATTTGAGAATTTCAGCCTAAAGATGAATATTAGCACCAACCAAATAACCAGAGAATCAACCCCAACCACCACTGAAGAAGTGACAGGGGTATATGTAACCGTTCACGGTCACTTTTATCAACCCCCCAGAGAAAATCCCTATTTAAATACTATCGAAAGACAGCCAAGTGCTCATCCCTTCCATGATTGGAATGAGAGAATATATCACGAATGTTATCGTCCCAACGCTTTTGCGAGAATTCTCAATAATCAAGGAGAAGTTATTGATATCGTTAATAACTTTGAATATTTAAGCTTTAATATCGGTCCAACCCTGATGTCTTGGTTAGAAAACTATGACTCAGAGGTCTACAATCGAATCATTGAAGGGGATAGATTAAGTAGAGAAAGACTCAACGGACATGGCAACGCCATTGCCCAAGTTTATAATCATATTATCCTTCCCCTAGCCAACAAAAGAGATAAACAGACACAAATACGTTGGGGAAAACAAGACTTTCGGACTCGTTTCCGACGGGAACCCGAAGGAATGTGGTTAGCAGAAACAGCGGTTGATTACGAAACCTTAGAAACCCTGATCGAAGAAGGGATTAAGTTTACCATACTAGCACCATCTCAAGCCGAACGTTGTCGTCCCATCCCCACCCCCAATCAACCAAATCCCGAATGGATAGAAGTAGGAGGATCACAAATAGATCCTACCCGTCCCTATCGTTGTTTTATTGATAATGACAGGTATATAGATATATTCTTTTACGATGGTCCCATCTCCAGGGATATGGGGTTTAATGACGTCCTCAACAGTTCCCAAATTTTGGCAGGAAGAATAGCCCAAGCGATTAAAGGGGATCACCGTCAAAGTCAAATCATCAGTGTGGCTACCGACGGAGAAACATTTGGTCATCACAAGCATAGTACAGAAAAATGTCTCGCCTATGCTTTTACCCGAGAATTCCCAGCCAGAGGTTGGATAGTCACCAACTATGCTCACTATCTGAGTTTGAATACACCCAAATGGGAAGTCATCCTCAAACCAGTTACCGCTTGGAGTTGTGCCCATGGTGTCAATCGTTGGCAAGATGACTGCGGTTGTGGAGGTGGTGGAGGTTGGCATCAACGTTGGCGACGTCCCCTCAGAGATAGTTTAAACTGGTTAAGAGATGAGTTAATTAGTATTTATAGTCAGACAGGTGGTAGACTCTTTCGAGATGTCTGGTTAGCTAGAGATGAGTATATCGAGGTAATTTTAGATCGCACTCCCGCTAATGTGGAGAAATTTCTTTTTCGTCACCAAAAACATACTTTGACACCATCAGAAAGAATCGACGCCTTACGGTTATTAGAAATGCAGCGACATTCCCTGTTGATGTTTACTAGCTGTGGTTGGTTTTTTGAAGAAATTTCTCGCCCCGAAGGAGTGCAAATCCTCCGTTATGCAGCCAGAGCAATGGAATTAGCAGCCGAGGTATCCGGAAAACAATTAGAGAAGGAATTCCGCGAATTATTGGATTTAGCCCCAAGTAATGTAAATGTATTTGGCACTGGTGGAGTAGTTTACGATCGCCTGGTGGTACCAGCCCAGATTAGCCTTGAACAAGTAGCAGCTCATCACGCTATTAGTTCCCTTTTACTAGACTATCAGACCACAGAAAGAATCTATTGTTATAACATTCAACAACTAGACTATCAAAAACAACAAATCGGCGCTTTAACTCTCGCTGTAGGACAAATTCGCATAGTATCAGAGATAACCTGGGAAAGTTGCCATCTCGTATTCGCGGTTTTACACCTTGGCGGTTGGGATTTTCACTGTTGTATTCAACAATTCTCAGGAAGGAATCTCTATAGTCAGCTGAAAACAAAACTGTTTGAAACACTAACTGAAGCTAGCGCCGCCAAAATGATTCTAGATATGAGTGAGTTATTCGGTAATAAAACCTTTGGGTTGCAACAGTTATTTACCGAAGAGCGTCACAAAATAATGGAATTATTGACCAAAAATACGAAAAAGAGCTTAGATCAGCTCTATAATCAGGTATATCGGGATAATTATGGCATTTTAGCAGCATTCCAACGGGATGAACTACCAGTACCTATAGAGTTACAAGTAGCCGCAGAAGTAGCTCTATCTCATCGCTGTCTACAAGAGATTGACTCTCTAGAAAAAGCAACGGGTAACCCCAGTCAAATGACAAGTTGTTTAAACGAGTTAGAAGCGATCGCCACCGAAGCCGATCATTTTCAATGTCAACTCAACATCCCAGTCAAGCATAAACGCAATCTAGAAAAGTTAATCTCTAAAACCATTTGGCAAATCCTCCAAGACGGCGATCCCCAAAATCTAGAAGCAGATATCGAAAGACTAGAAAAAATGCTCACAGTAGGAGAAAAACTCCACCTCGGTTTATCCCTAGATAAAGCCCAAGAAATCTACTTCTACTGTTTACAAGAGCAAATATCACCTATGTGTTTCACAGACAAAGCCACTTATAATGGTAATGGCGCTCCCTCATGTCGTTGGCGCAGGGAACAACTTCCTAGTCTATTGCAATTAGGTCAAAAATTAGCCATAGACATTACTCCTTACTTAACTGATGAGAATTAAACCATGTTAGAACATGATGTAATTATAGTTGGTGGTGGTTTAGCCGGATGTAGAGCAGCATTAGAAATCAAACGCCAAGATCAACATCTCAATGTCGCTTTAGTAGCTAAAACTCACCCCATTCGCTCCCACTCTGTAGCAGCACAAGGTGGAATCGCCGCTACCCTCAATAATGTAGATCCCGATGATACTTGGGAAGCTCACGCTTTTGATACGGTCAAAGGTTCAGATTACCTAGCGGATCAAGATGCAGTAGAATTATTAACCAAAGAAGCACCAGGAGTGATCATCGACTTAGAACATATGGGAGTACTATTCTCCCGTCTCCCCGATGGTAGAATCGCTCAGAGAGCCTTTGGCGGACATTCCCACAAACGCACCTGTTACGCGGCTGATAAAACAGGACACGCTATTCTCCACGAATTAGTTAATAACTTACGTCGTCATGGTGTGCAAATCTATGCTGAGTGGTACGTCATGGATTTGATTCGAGAAGAGGGAGAAGTCAAAGGTTTAGTTATGTACCATCTCCTCGATGGTCAACTAGAAATAGTCAGAGCCAAAGTAGTGATGTTAGCTACGGGAGGTTACGGAAGAGTATTTAACACCACATCTAATGACTACGCCTCCACAGGAGATGGTTTAGGAATGAGCGCTACTGTGGGTATTCCCCTAGAAGATATGGAATTTGTCCAATTTCACCCCACAGGATTATACCCGGTAGGAGTGTTAATCTCTGAAGCGGTTCGCGGTGAGGGAGCTTATTTAATTAATAGCAACGGCGATCGCTTTATGGCCAATTATGCTCCCAAACAAATGGAATTAGCTCCCAGAGATATAACCTCTCGCGCTATTACCCTGGAAATTCGTGCAGGAAGAGGAATTAATCCCGATGGTAGCCCAGGAGGACCTTTTGTTTACCTAGATTTACGTCATATGGGTAAAGAAAAAATTATGAGTCGTGTCCCCTTCTGTTGGGAAGAAGCCCACCGACTTCTAGGTATAGACGCAGTACATCAACCTATGCCCGTACGTCCAACAGCTCACTACTCTATG
>CALGKL010000235.1 GCA_937930495.1 uncultured Gloeocapsa sp. | reverse complement strand
CGTTTTTTACTCCAGGGGTTACCGACTTCTGTAGCTGTGGGTTTTCTTTTAGCTGCTCCGACTCTTAATCCTATAGTTATTTGGTCAACCTGGATTGTCTTTCGAGACCAACCAGAGATTGTCTGGTTACGCTTATTGTTTTCTTGGATGATTGCGACGATTGTTGCTTGTATCTTTAGCATCCAAAAAGATAGTCGCCCGATGTTGCAGAATCTTTTAGCCAAAAGGATGAAAATTAGGGGTAATTATCTTCGTTCCCCGGAAAAGGTAAAAGGGATTAATTCTCCTTTACTCAAAGGAGGTCATTTTCTGGTTGGTGATTCGGGAAAGGTGGAAAAGTTTGATCAGGGTTTGTTGAACAAAAATAATACCCCTAAGCGGTTATGGGGTTTTTTGGAGAATATTAATCAGGAATTACGGGAATTAGGAGGGGTTTTAGTAGGAGGAAGTGCGATCGCTGCGGCGATTCAAGTCTTTGTACCTAGAGATTTTATCCTCAATTTGGGTCAGGATACGGTTACTTCTATTTTGGCGATGATGCTGTTAGCTGCTGTAGTCTCGATTTGTTCTACAGTGGACTCTTTTTTTGCTCTTTCTTTTGCAGGAACTTTTACTAGTAGTTCTCTCCTAGCTTTCTTAGTATTTGGTCCGATGATCGACCTGAAAGCGGTTGGGTTGATGTTGTCGATTTTTAAGCCAAGAGTTATTTTCTACTTATTTGTTTTAGCAGCACAACTCACTTTTATTTTGACTTTAACCTATGGTTATTTTTTTTAGTTATTGCTTTGAATCAATATCGTTGGGTGGGGAGTCTGGGCTATTTCTTTGTTACTGTTATTGAATAATCCTAAATCCACAAGAAAGAGTAAAACTACGACAAAGCTACTGGCGATCGCTAGGGAGAGTTGGTGAAATTGTTTGTCCATGACTAGGTGAGGTTTAGTTTTAATTCTACTTTAGTTGAGGTTACATCAAATGTAAAGGCTTTAGCTAAATTTTTACTAAATTTCCGTATTTACACGGTTAACAACCGTAAATTTGACATTTTTATAAATATTTGTTAAGTTGTGAGAGTAGAGTTACTAAACTATGCTATGCAAAAGCGCAAGACCAAAACAACCAATATCCTCTCTCTGCTCTTTTTCAGCATAGGAGCAGTACATATATATAGTAAAATACAGCAACAATCCTCAGCTAATGAGAATACAGCGACTTGGGGAATGAATAATTATTGTGCCATAGGTTTAATCGCTGCTTTAGTAGCGGGATTAATTGAGTTAGCAACTATGGTAGAGTTTTAATAACCCTACCTTGACCAACAAAAGAAATACCTTGTTGAGAATCAGTACCAATCATTATCGCTTCTACTAGTGGTTCTGATATTTCTGATTCAGAGATCCATTCAACGATAAAATTAGCACCGGAACCACCTGTTGTATCATTTCTAGTCACAAAAAAGTCTATTGAAGCTAACTTATCGAGTTGAATTGGTTGACTTAGATACTCTTTAACCAAATTTCCCTCTGAGTCATAATAACTTACTGACGTAATAATTAGGGATTGGCTTAAATCAGTATTGCGAATACTTAAAGTAACCGAGAGAGGAAAAATACTCTGACGATTTTGATGATAAATATGGGAATAGACCGGAACATAAATAATTTGACCCCTAGCTATCTGTATATTTTCAGCGATAGTTACCTGTTTGGGAGAGGGAGAAATAACCGTCGGATCGGTTTGGGAATTAACAATCAGCTCTTTTGAGTTACAACCGACAAGAAAAATCAAAGCAATAATTATTGAGAGACTAGGATAAAAGCGCATATAATGACCATAATAAAAATTTAAACATTTTACTACAAAGTAGTATCAATGAGTTAATGCTAAAATAGTGAATAATAAAGGCTCTTTTGAGCTTCCCTAAATATATCTAAAGTAAAAGCCATGTTGCAAGACGCTCAATCAATCCGTTATTATCAGAAACTCACCGATACCCTAGTAGATTTTCGCCATAGGGGTTATCGTTTTGATGAGTTGAAGATGTATTGTGAGGGTTATCTAGCCTCCCTCAGATATAGTAATGTTTTAGAAAGTCATCTGATCAACCGTTTAGAAGCCGAAGTATTTCGTTTTTTGCAAGATCCCTCCAACTTTGAATTACCCTTACCCCAACCGGAGACAGAGTATTAAGATAATTCAACGGGATTAGCCGGATTTGAACCGGCGACCTAGCGCTTCAGATTAGTGTGAGTTTCCCCACTCTCTGGACTATCTCTTCACCCTAGATAATTATCTTTAGGTGGTGGCCGTCTAGTCTCTGCACCTTCTCTTGCCATAGGGTTGAGTTTGGCTCAAGATTACCCTGTCTAACATATATATTTAGATTTAGGCTTCCTTGAATTTGACCACATTCACTGATGAGGTTTCCCTACATAGTGCCCGAGTTTTCAGGAGGCGCTCGCTCTATCCAACTGAGCTATAACCCCACACTTTCAACATTTTAACAGATTTGCCCTAAAAATAGGGAAATTATCCCGGTAAAGGTTGAGGGAAAAAAGTAAAATTTAATACTTTGATTTTCAAGGGTTTACCCCATATTGAATGGGAAACAATAATTAGGTAAAAAATTATGCAATATTACTCACGGTTGTCTCAAATAGTAACAGGTATAACTACTATTTCTTTGGGAATAATCACATTTTCTCCAGCCAGAGCAGGTGATTTATTATTAGTAGGGGGAGCTTGGAAATATCCAGCTACAGAGGATCCCTACGGAACCAATATGTATGATACAGTAGTCCAAAGAGGAGGGGGTGCTACAGATGCAGTTATTAGAATTTTTACCACCGCTTCAGGTAGTGGAGAATCGGCGGAACGGAATGGGGGTTTTTGGGTGGATGATTTCTTGGATTTATATAGTCAAAGATACCCAGGAATTACACCTAATGTAGAGTGGGTGGAATTTCATATTGATAATTGTGCTAGTTTGAAAAATCAAACTAGTTCTTCAGTAATCAATCAGATTAGAGAATCAACAGCGATTGTCTTTGGAGGGGGGGGATCAATCCCTAATTACGGAATGCTTCTTTAATGAAGATGCAGCTACACAGACTCGCAGTACCACACCTGTTTATGAGGCTTTGGTGGATAAATTTACTAATGATGATCTGATCATAGCTGGGACTAGCGCCGGAACAGCTGTACAGTCAGGAATTCCCATGATTACTGAGGGGGAGAGTTTTGAAGCTCTCCTGAATCCTCCGATTGCTTTAATCGGTACTCCTCCAATTTCCGAGGAACTTTACTATAATCCTTTGGGAGGATTAGGTTTATTTCCTTATGCCACTCTAGATACTCATTTCAGTGAAAGAGGAAGACAGGGAAGGATTATTCGTTTAGCAGCAGCTACTAATATGGGTTTAGCCATAGGAATTGATGAAAATACAGGATTGTTGGTCAAAAATGTGGGAAAACCTGATGAGTTTGTTGAAGTATTAGGAGAGAATGGAGTTAATATCTTTAATTTGTCTAATGCTACTGTCAACTCTTCGGGGGGATATTTTGGGATTGAGGGAGTATCTTTTAGTTATCTAACTGAGGGAGATGTCTACAACCTCAGGAGTAACATAGCTTCCTTTCCTAATAAAACCCCTTTAGCTTGTGATCCTAGTCAAACCGTTTCTCCATCGGAAGATATTTTCAGTTATCGTTCTACACCGGGAGAGGGAGGAAATCGTGAGCATCCGCGAGAATTTGTTAATGTAGCTTTAGATTTAACTAAAAGTTGCGAGCCAAGCAATCAAGGGAGAACGTTTCAGAGCTTACCGGTTGCTTTTGAAGTATTAATGAATAAAAAAGCTGATTTTCAGGGATATTCAGGGTTAGATAGTCAAGGAAAACCAAGAATTTCTTTAACCAATTTAGCTATTAGTATTCAGTCAGATCAAGAGACAACCGCAGTACCTGAGCCTAAACCCGGGATTATTAGTTTATTAGGATTGGGATTATTAGGAGTAGTGTTTAAAAAGGTATTTAAATACTAGTGATGATGGAGATGTGGTGGTGGTTGTTGGGGAGAAACCTGATTCTTATCTATCTCAACAAAGCTCATATTATGACGAACTCCGAGACTAAGAAATCCCATCGAGACTAATCCGGTACTAAATAAACCCATGGAGACTATCCCTAAAGAAAATATCCCCATGGGGACTAAGCCAATAGAGATTAACCCGTGGGGAATTGCTCCAATGGAGATTAAACCATGGGGAGATACTCCCAGACAGATAATTGCCTCA
>CALGKL010000234.1 GCA_937930495.1 uncultured Gloeocapsa sp. | reverse complement strand
TTGTTAACTCAGGTTTTACAACAAGGAAGACGTAACGGGATTGAAAAAAATGATATCGGTGCGGTTTTATTGGTAGGGGGAACGGTTAAAATACCCGCAGTGCAAAACTGGATTGCACAATATTTTACACCTGAACAAATTCGTGGCGATCGCCCTTTAGAAGCTATTGCTCTAGGTGCTTTACAATTAGCCCAAGGGATAGAATTGCGCGATTTCCTCTATCATAGTTACGGGATCCGTTATTGGGATCGTCGTAAACAAGCTCACAATTGGCATCCTCTGATTAAGAGTGGACAACCCTACCCTATGACTCAACCCCTAGAATTACTTCTAGGTGCTTCTTGGCCAAATCAACCTAGTGTAGAGTTAGTAATCGGAGAATTAGGGAGCGAAATCGGTGGTACTGAGGTATATTTCCAAGACGATCGCCTGGTGACTCGTTCTCTAAATGCGGGTCAAACCCAGGTACAACCCCTTAATGACCAGGAGGGAGCCAGAACAATCGCACGTTTAGAACCTCCGGGTAATCCCGGAAGCGATCGCTTGAAAGTCTTATTTTGGGTAGATGAACAGCGTTATCTCAGGATTACTGTAGAAGATTTACTCACCGAAAAGACCCTCTTATCTGATCAAATTGTGGCCGAATTAAAATAAATACTCAATCTAGGCTACAATGAACCAGGAGATTAACATAACTTTACAATCACTGGCGCAATATTCTCATGGTTTCAATTCTCGATCAAAAGCTGATTTCTAGGGCAAAATACGCCAAAAAACTACGTCCTCTGATGCCAGCTGAAGCTTTCGAGCCTAGCAACAACACCATCATTATTTTACTAATCAATGTGCTAATTTTACTCTTAGGTTGGGGGATCGCTGATCAACTAGACCAATGGTCATGGTATTGGCTGTGGCTTTATCTACCCATAGTCTTAATCATGGGTAATGGGATAGCCGTAATAGCATTTACTACCCATGAAATTTTACACAGTAAAACGATTAAAAAATCTCTATTGAGACAAATCATCGCTTTTTTAGGTGTATCGATACAATGGGTAACTCCCACCTTCTGGAAAGCGGTGCATAATCGAGAACATCATAATCAGACCAACTCCCTAAATGATCCCGATCGCAATTATTTAGCTTCTCAACCTCCAAGTTGGGGAAAATGGCTTCAAAATCAGTTTATCCCCTCTGCTCAAGTTAATCGTTTATGGTTAATTTTGGGTATGGGTTTTGTGTGGCACGTTCATAACCTACGTAACTTGATTTCAGCCTTTTTTTATCCAGATGGATCAGCTGTCCACTCTCCTGCTCCTTTTACTCTAACTCCTCAGGAACGTCGTCGGGTCATTGGGGAATTATTGATAGTGATCGCAATCCAAGGAGTGATTATCAGTTATCTAGATTTTCATCCCCTGAAATTGTTTTTGGGCTATTTTTTACCCCTGTGGTTAGGTGATACTATCAAAATGTTCTATATCTACACCAATCATATGCTTTGTCAAATGACCGAAGTCAACGACCCCCTGATTAACAGTGTGTCTTTAAAAATGCCCAAGTTGTTTGATTTATTACACGTCAATTTTTCCTACCACACAGAACACCACATTTTCCCCTTCATGAACTCTGACTATTACCCAATGCTCCAAGAGTTGATTCAAACCCATTACCCAGAGCGAATGAACTTAATTGATGTACGGGAAGTTTGGCGATTGATGTTAACCACTCCTCGTCATTATCGAGATAGTCACAATTTTACAGATTGGGATGGTCAAAAATCTGTCCCCTGTCCTTTGACCAAATTATCTTCTTAATTTAAGGGGTGTCTGCAAAGAACACCCTGCAGCTGATCAATTGAAAAAAACAAATGTACAAAGATTGTCTGATTATTGGTGGGGGAATCAGTGGCTTAATAGCAGCTAAAACCCTGCATCATCAAGGAATAAGCGTAACTATTCTAGACAAAGGTAGAGGAATTGGGGGACGTCTAGCTACGCGTAGATTAAATTATGGTAATTCCCAAGAGGGAGTAATCGACTATGGTGCTCCCCATTTTACCGCTCAATCCCCAACTTTTCAGAATATGCTACAAGAATGGTTAGAACTTGGTTTAGTCAAAGTTTGGTCAACTGGTTTTAATCGAGACAACAAAACCTATTACTGTGGAGTGGAAAATAATCGAGCGATCGCTAAATATCTGGCTCGTGATTTAGACGTACATACAAGTACTAGGGTTACTCGTCTAGAGTGGCGAAATACTCATTGGCAAGTAGATACAGAAACAGGTACAACCTTTACAGGTACAAAGTTATTGTTAACTCCTCCTCTACCCCAAACTTTAGCTCTACTAGATAATTCTAACATATTAATAAAGCCGGAAATTAGAGAGAAATTAAGTCAAGTTAGCTATCATCCCTGTATCGCTGTTTTAGCTTTATTTTCCCAACCTAACCTTATTCCAGCACCAGGAGGATTACGGTTAGAGGGAAACCCCCTTAAGTGGATTATTTGCAATCATCAAAAGGGAATCTCTCCTTCTGGTTATGGTGTAACTATGTACGCTAGTCCAGAATATAGTCAAAGCCATTGGGATAGTAATGATGAGATTATAGTTCAAGATTTGTTAAACAGCGCCGCAACTTGGTTAAATTCGGCAATATTGACTTATCAAGTACATCGTTGGCGTTATAGTCAAGCTAAGGAAGTATACGGAGAACCCTATCTAGCGATTACAAAACCAGGTACACTAGTTTTGGCTGGGGATGGTTTTCTTGATTCTCATCTAGAAGGTGCTGTTTTATCTGGGTTAGCTGCTGCTAATTATCTGCTAGTTTCACCTTCTTAGCTTTCTAATAGAGAGCAATATATTCAGAAAAAATAACTATCACTCTTTTAATCCTTAGGTGGTAAAAGAGCAACAATAAAAAGAGCAGCGATATGAAAAGGAAAACCCAATAAAAACCAAAGTAGCTGATCTCTCTTTTTAGATCTAGCAACATTTTTGCTTGCTAAAGCACAACAGGTAATTAAAAACGGGACAATCAAAATCTCAAACACCGAAGCACTACCAGTAATTAAACTAGCGATACTAGTTAGGATCATTACTACTCCATAGGGAACAGCGATACAACTAGCAATTATTCTTAAGACGAATAGTTCCATCTTTTCTGGTTCTAAGCTCTTATCTTTGCTAATTGCTACACTAGAGACTAGAGGTTGAATACTTTCTTGACGATATTGAGGAATAACAGCAGGTGGTGCAATCAATTGAGGCTCACTTTTGGTGTTTAAATCTGCTAAAACTTCCCGCGCAAAATGATAACGTTTTTTAATCGCCTGTTGGATTAATTTATCTATAATTCTCCCTAACTCATCACTGACAGGATTGTTACTAGCTAAGTATTCTCGCCAAGTCCAATCATTATCCACATTACTAAACATATCAAAGGGATTAACATTGGTAAGTAGATACAAACAAGTCACCCCTAGACTATATAAATCGCTGCTAAATCTGGATTCTCCCCGTAATTGTTCGGGTGCAGCGTATTGAGCAGTACCAATTACTCCAGATGTATAACTCATGATACCCGGATTAAATTCTTTGGCTGCACCAAAATCCACTAAAAATAGTTTTTCGTCCCCTATGCGTCTAATAATGTTTTCCGGTTTAATATCCCGATGAATGACTTGTTTGGAGTGGATATAATCGAGAATCGGTAAAATATCTAATAACAGGTTTCGAATTTCTTGCTCATTAAAAACACCATGATCTACTAATTCTTGAGCTAAATTCTTACCATTGATATATTCTTGGACTAGATACTGTCTATTTTCGTGATGACAATAAGCCAATAAAATGGGGATTTGAGGATGATCACCGAGATTTTCTAAACGTTCAGCTTCTAGTTTAAAGGATTTAGCTGCTTTTTCCAGATACACAGGATCTTGATTGAAAGGAAGAAACTGTTTAATAACACAATAGGGTTGAGAGGGTTTACCTTCATCTCTAGCTAAAAAAGTCTTCCCAAAACCACCCTGTCCAATCACTTTGATAGCGCGATAACGTTCTTGTAGTAGTAATTTAGCGCTACATTGGGCACAGAATTTAGCATCAGGGGAGTTTTGGTGAAGACAATCAGGTTGAAAACAGATGCTCATTGACAAGTACTATAATTTTTGGCAAAAGAGGCTAGAAAATAGGCGAATGAGGGAAATAATAATCATTCTACGTTCTTTTCCTTTCAACCTAAGACCCCATTTAATCTTAGGGTATTTGTTCTGAACCAGGAACAGTGAAACCGCGGTCTTGGAGCATTTCCCGAGCATCAGCACCAGGTTGATAGTTAAAGCCATAACCCGCATCTTCATCCATGATTTTGGGGGTTAACATGATGATTACTTCTCGGCGATCGTTGGTAGAATTGGTTTTTCTAAATAAAGCTCCCAAAACCGGAATATCCCCAAGGATCGGTACTTTGGTAACTGTATTTCTTTCTGAATCTTCAATAATACCTGAGAGAATCAAAGTCTGACCATCCCGCAGACGAATTAAACCAGAGGAGAGTTTCCTTGTATTTAACAGAGTAATTTGGTTAACAGCTCCCGCACCACTATTAAAGCTTTGTGTTGCACCAGGAGCGCTGATTTCAGGATTAACTACTAAGTTAATAAAACCGTTATCGTCGATCCTTTCCACACGTATTCCCAGGGTTAACCCCGCATCTTTAATCTCTGGGGTTGTAGTTCTCACGCCACTGAGAGGATCTACTTCTGTCTTAATACTCGTAACAACTCCTTGAGTTAACTCAACCCGAGCGTCTTGAGACTCTTGGACAACCAAAGTAGGGTCTGTGAGTATTTTAGCGTTGCCATTTTGGACCTGAGCTTCTAGAGTCAGAAGAAAGCGATTGGGAAATTGGTAAAGACCAGGTAACCCGTAAGTATATTCTATCTTGCCATCATCATCAATCCTTACATCAGAAAGACCAGGTTGAAAGGGGTTATTGCGCGTAGCAAAACCGGGACGAGCGTAGGGAACACGGGTATTGGCGAAATCTTCAAAACCTTGGCTAATGTCACTAAAACCGGCATTTTGCCTATCGAAGAAAATACCTGCTCCTGCAGCTCCAGGTGCCGTCTCGGCAAAAGGAATAATCGTGGGATAAAAAGTACTTGCTCGAGTTTGAGCCGCATTGGGGGGGTTGGTGCCACCAAAATTGAGAATCGCTGTGCCTTGATCTTGGACAAAGAAACCATCGTCAAACCCAAAGGAAAAACTACTGTTAAAATCCTGGATATTATTGAGGTTAACATCGACGATCTTGACGTTAACCGAGACTTGACGACGACGAGCATCGAGCTGCATCAGAAAAGCTGTGGCCATCTCTACCTGACGAGGTTCGCCAATCAAGTTAATGGAGTTGAGGCGATCGTCCCCTGTAACTTTTAAACCTGTCAGTAGTAAAGCTGCCGTTGAACCTTCAGCTTTTTCAGCAGTCAAGGTTTGTAGGGTTGGTGCACCTTCTTGGGTATCGGTAATTACCCCGTCTTGACCTCGAATATTATTAATAGGAACAACCACCCGTTGTACTTCTGCTCCCTGACTGGCTAAATACAAAGCGGCACTATTGACATCAACCTGATTAAGTCGTAGAGTTCTGCTAATCAGATTACGAGCGCCATCGGGTAAAGCAGCGCCAATAAAGATGGTATTACCTCGACGATTAGCTTTTAACCCCGAAATCATCAACACTGAGTTAAAGACCTCTTCGATGGATTGATCCTCTAAATCCAAAGAAATTGTAGGGTTAATTTGTGTTCCCTCTGTACTGGGGGCATCGGTAAAAATCACGTTTAAGCCTGCATTGCGCGCTAATAACTTTAAAACCTCTTCTACAGGAGCGTCTCGGAGGACTAGACGAGGAACGGTGACACTAGTGCCTAAATCGATTCTGTCTAAGGAAGCGTCCATATTGGAGACAGCAATATCTCCCACAGGAGGTGCTACCGCTCTCGGTGCTAAAGGTGGTGGAGCAGGTGGTGTAGGGGGGACGGGTTCGGGTAAGGGTGATTGTGTT
>CALGKL010000233.1 GCA_937930495.1 uncultured Gloeocapsa sp. | reverse complement strand
TGTTTTTCAAAGTGATATGATTGCTGACTTCTGTTAACGGTACCTGTTGCGTTTTTGATTTCAGTTTCTCTAGCTTTACCTACTTGTTTGAGAAGGTTAGGTAGGGCTACAGCCGCGAGAACACCGATGATGATTACAACGACGAGGAGCTCGATTAAGGTGAAACCGCTTTCTTGTTTTTTGTTGTTTAGGTGAGAGAGTAGTTTGAATTGTAGATCGGATCTCATGACTTTTTCTCCTTTAAGTGGGGGCGATGTAAATAAGTTTTTTTTTCCTATCTCAAACATACCCACTTTTAATTCATTTCCTATCACCCTCGGCCAAAAAATTTTTTTCTCTGGTTAGTTGATAAATTTCTCGGCGTGAAAGGTTGGTAAATGGGGCTATTTCCTTACAAGCTTGGGTTAAACTCATTCCTTGGGCGATTAGTCGCTCTAGCTCCTGTTTAAGCTGGTTTTCGTCTAAATACTCTGTTTCAGCTTCTTGGTAGCCTCCAACCACTAGGGTGTATTCTCCCTGGGGGGGTTTGTGTTGGTATAACTCTAAAGCTTGGGCGAGGGTACCGCGCCAGAATTGTTCATGAAGTTTGGTTAACTCCCTAGCTAAAACCAGGGGGCGATCGCCACCTAGTTGTTGTAAATCTTCTAAAGTAGTCAATAAACGATGGGGAGCTTCATAGAGAATAATCGTCCGAGTCTCCCTCTCTAACAGCTTCAGACGCGTTTTCCTCAGTTTAGGTTTAGTGGGTAAAAACCCTTCAAAGACAAAGCGGGAACTATCTAACCCCGCCACCGCTAAAGCGGTAATCACCGCGGTCACCCCAGGAATGGGGATAACCTCCAGACCGCGGGCGATCGCCTCTTGGACGATTTCTAAACCAGGATCAGAAATGGTGGGCATCCCCGCGTCTGTTACTACAGCTATACTTTTACCTTGTTGCAACAGATTGATTAATTCGGGGATACGGGAGTTACGGTTGTGGTGATGGTAACTGATTTGGGGGGTTTTAATCTGAAAATGATGCAGCAGTTTAGCGGTGTGTCTAGTATCTTCAGCGGCGATCAAATCGACGCTTTGGAGAATACGTACAGCGCGATAAGTCATATCTTCTAGATTACCAATCGGAGTTCCCACGAGATAAAGTGTCATAACTCCTAACTCCGATACCAGCGGGTAACTCCTCCGGGTTGGTCAATGAGAGTGATTCCTGCTTTTTGTAATTCATCCCGCAGGCGATCGCTTTCGGAATAGTTTTTTTGTTGACGTGCCTGTTGACGTTGTCGAATTAAAGCTTCGATCGCCTCCTCAGTCAACCCCGAGGGAGATACTTCTACTGTTTCTGCAGTCACAAAGCCCAAAACACCTGCTAACTCAACTAGAGTAGCCCATTGTCGTTGTAACTCTTCTAGGGGTATAGTGGTTTCGCCCTGATGTCGCAGGAGATTACCTTGTCGGCGCAACTCTTTGGCTATTTCAAACAGGATCCCTAACCCTTGGGCAAAATTGAAATCATCATCCACCGCTTGTTGGAAATCTTGAGCAATTTCCGGGATAATCCCAAGAGAGGATAATTGCCAATTGAGATGATTACCCAATAATAAACCTTCTCGGAGAGTTTGCCACCCCGCGTCGGCTGCGTTTAAAGCTTCCGTAGTAAAATCAATCGGTTTGCGGTAATGAGCTTGGAGAATAAATAATCGTACCGCCATCGGGTCAACCCCTCGAGCTAATAGATCCCTGATGGTCGTAAAATTGCCTAAAGACTTAGACATCTTTTCCCCATCCACTTTGACCATACCATTGTGTAGCCAATAATTAGCTAGGGGTTTACCGGTTACCGCTTCTGATTGGGCGATTTCGTTTTCATGGTGAGGAAAGATTAAATCATTACCCCCGACGTGGATATCAATAGTTTCCCCAAGATATTCTCTTACCATAGCCGAACATTCGATATGCCATCCAGGGCGACCTTTTCCCCAGGAAGAGTCCCAGGATGGTTCACCTGGTTTAGCACCTTTCCACAGAGCAAAATCAAAGGGGTTCTTTTTTTTCTCTTCTTCGGCTGCTTCTACTCTCCCACTCGCTCCCGCTTGTAAATCCTCTAATTTACGACCGGAAAGCTTACCATAGTCAGGAAATTTAGTAACAGCGTAATAAACATCTCCATCGGCTTGATAAGCGTAACCTTTGATTTCTAGTTGTGTAATCAATCTTTTAATCCCATCGAGACTATGGGTTGCTCTGGGGTAAACATCGGCTTTGTTAATCTTGAGACTTTCCATATCGCTAAAGTAAGCCTCTATAAACCTTTCTGCTACCGCTTCCATCGATGTCCCCTCTACTCTAGCCCGATTGAGGATTTTATCGTCTATATCGGTAAAATTCTGGATATATCGCACTGGATAACCCCGCCATTGTAGATAATTGCGCACTACATCCCAGATTAAACAAGTACGGGCATGACCTAGATGACAATAATCATAAACGGTTATGCCACAGCAGTACATCAGCACCCGTTGGGGATCGAGAGGTTGAAAAACTTCTTTCTGACGAGTTAGAGTATTATAAATAGTTAAGGTCATCGATAGTTCTCAAAGCACTAGATTATTGGCAAAAAAGACAACACAGAGAAAAATAGAGCACCAGAAGCTAGCCCAAGCAGCTAGAGAAACGGTACAAGCGATCGTCGCCTTATTGATTGCCAAATATCCTATTCAAGAGATTATTTTATTTGATTCTTTAGTTAAAGGCAACTTTGATCAACAATCGGATATTGATTTAGCAGTAGCAGGTATCCTTGAGAGTCTTTATTTTGAAGCCTTAGCCAAAGTTAATCGTCTTAGTAGATATCCTGTAGATTTAAAACCCTCAGGTTTGGACTTTATTTAAACGAGATATCGCCACATTTACCCAA
>CALGKL010000232.1 GCA_937930495.1 uncultured Gloeocapsa sp. | reverse complement strand
GCTAACAGTGGTCAAAGTTTGGGTCGCTGGTGTCTGGATTTAAAGGTTATGGATACCCGCTTTAGACGTCTTCCTCCGGTGATTAATCTGGCTAAACGAGAGGGGGTTTTAGGGTTTGCTGCTTTTTTAGCGATGATTGGTTTAAATCTGACTTTTATTAATCCTTTTTCTACCTTGATTTTAGTTTCCCCTCTTTTGGGGGAATGTGGTTTAGCTTTGACTGATGAAGAGTTTAACCAAACTTTTCACGATCGCCTCTCAGAAACGGTGATTATCCCAACGAAACGGGGATTTTCTCTAGATATCCGTCTCAGACATCTTTATTGGGAAGTGAAAAAAACTTTAGGTCAGAGAAAAAAATAATCCTAACCCCGATAACCCGTAACAATATAATTAACCCGTTGACCAATATTTGTAGCATGGTCTGCCATACGTTCGAGATGACGAATCACTAGGGTTAACAATAAAATCGGCTCTACACAACCTTTAATTTCTTGATAGGCTAATTTTTGATACAATAGGTCATAGGCATCATCTACCACATCATCTAACCTTTTAACGCCTAATCCCGTAGCCGCGCTTAAATTTGCCAGAGCAGATAGACTCGTAGATAACATCAATTGAGCGTGGGAAGACATCTGTTTAATTTCTCCCAACAGAGGATGGGGAGAATAGCAAACCAGTTTAAGGGCAATTTCTGTTAAATCCTGGGCATAATCACCGATTCTCTCTAAATCCCTGACTAGTTGCATCGAAGCTGTTAGTATCCGTAAATCTCGAGCTATAGGTGCTTGTGTCGTCATAATCACAGCACAGTCCAACTCTATTTTACGGTAATAGGCGTCTATCTCCTTATCTAATTTGATAATATGTTCTGCGGCGTCTAAATAACCTTCAAAGAGACATTGATGACTCAGACGAAAGGATTGTTCTACTAAACTCCCCATACGTAAGACATCCTGTTCAACCCTTCTTAAACAACGTTCCAGGGGAGTAGCTAGATGAGAATGCTTTTTAGGATAAGGACTAATCACAGGAGTAAAGTTTGATTCTGTGAGGATTTCCAGTCTATTATAACAAGAAAAAATGCGGTTTTTGCTCAGTTTAGGACTATATAATAGTAATTTTGAACTAAACTATTTCCCAAAATATGTTGACAATTGGTCTGAAAATAACGGCGATCGCCCTTGGGGCGATTCTCTGGGTAGAATTAGTCAGAGATGGGTATCATTTTATCTCTCATTACTGGACCCCACTCTCCAAGTTACATAATTGGCATCATCGGGTTTTTCGTCCCGATTTAACGGTGATCAATGAAACAATTTATCGTCAGGCTCAATGGTACAATGACGTACCAGAAGCTTTGGTGATGTTGTGTCTGAGTGTAATCCCAGTTGCCTTGGCTTATCAATTATCCTGGTCTTATGGTTGGGTAAGTTGGTTAGGAAGTATCTATACTTTGAGCTTTTTAGCAGGGGCGATCGCCAGAGGGCTGGGAATTCCCCTAGCCCATGAAATTACCGATCTAACCCATCTTCCGGGGGAATTTGTGACCACACCAGGTAACTGGTTCGTCAATAAACCCTATCATTGGCGTCACCATTTTGATAACCAAAAAGCCTATTATTGTGGTACAATTACTTTATTTGATAAATTAATGGGAACAGCACTGTCTCTAAAAGGAAAAACCATCGCGGTAACTGGTGCTTCGGGTTCATTAGGAAGAGCTTTACTTAAACATTTACATCGACGAGGGGCAAAAGTCATCGCTTTAACCTCAAAAACCCAGAGCATAGAGATAGAGACGACAGAGGGTAAAATAACAGTGCCAACGCTCACCTGGCAAACCGGTCAAGAAACAGAATTGTTGCCAACGCTAGATAAAGTAGATATTCTGATTATTAACCACGGGATTAATGTTCACGGTAACCGAGATCCTGAAGCGATCGCCTGTTCTTATGAAGTCAACGCTTTTTCGGGATGGCGTTTGTTAGAACTGTTTTTAAGTACGGTTAAAACTAATCAGGATAAAGTCACAAAAGAGGTCTGGATTAATACCTCAGAAGCAGAAAGTCTCCCTGCTTTTAGTCCTTTATACGAATTGAGTAAACGTACCATGGGGGATTTAGTCACCCTACGTCGTCTCGATGCACCCTGTATCATCCGTAAACTAATTTTAGGACCATTTAAAAGCAATCTTAACCCTATTGGGGTGATGTCAGCGGATTGGGTAGCGAAACAAATCCTCAATCTAGCCCAACGAGATATCCGCAATATCATTGTTACCATTGACCCACTCACTTATCTAGTTTTTCCCCTGAAGGAATTTTGTCAATCTACTTACTTTAAACTGTTTACAAAATAAGGATCAATATGCGCATCGGTGTCCCCAAAGAAATCAAAGATCAAGAATTCCGGGTTGGTTTAACACCTAGTAGTGTGAGAGTATTAACCGAACAACAACACCAAGTCTATATCGAAACAGGTGCAGGAGAAGGAGCAGGTTTCCCTGATGGAGAGTATGTTAAAGCGGGAGCAAAAATCGTCTCTGTGGATGAAGCTTGGTCTCAAGAGATGATCGTCAAGGTCAAAGAACCACTAGCGGTAGAATATAATAAAATTCATTCAGAACAAATTTTATTTACCTACCTTCATCTAGCAGCCGATCGCCATCTGACCGAACATTTGATTAAGTCAGGAGTGACGGCGATCGCCTACGAAACCGTCACCCTTCCCGATGGGAGACTACCTCTACTTACTCCCATGAGTATTATAGCCGGACGTCTCGCGGTCCAATTTGGGGCTAGATATCTAGAAAAACAACAGGGAGGAAGTGGTGTACTTCTAGGAGGCTTTCCTGGAGTACGTCCAGGGGAGGTAGTCATTCTCGGTGGCGGTGTGGTAGGTACAGAAGCAGCGAAAATGGCGATCGGTCTGGGTGCTAGAGTAACAATCCTCGACGTGAACGTAGATCGTCTAGCCTATCTGGAAAATTTGTTTGGTTCAAGAGTAGAATTACTTTATAGTAGTCCGGCGCAAATTGAAGCAGTTGTCCCGGAAGCTGACTTACTCATTGGTGCGGTTTTAATTTTAGGACGTCGCGCACCTATTTTAGTTAAGCGTGATTTGGTTAAACAAATGCGTCCTGGTTCGGTAATTATCGACGTCGCCGTAGATCAAGGTGGTTGTGTGGAAACCTTAAAAACTACCTCCCACAGTAACCCAACTTATCTCGAAGAAGGGGTAGTTCACTTTGGAGTACCTAATATGCCCGGAGCCGTGCCTTGGACTGCTACCCAAGCACTGAATAATAGCACTCTTCCCTATGTGGTTAAGTTGGCTAACCAGGGTTTAGAGGCTTTAACCAGCGATCCTACTCTCTATCAGGGGTTAAATGTGCAAAATCACTCTTTAATTCATCCCGCGGTCAAAGCGGTTTTTCCCGACTTATAGGGAATCCCCCCTACCCTAGTTGGGAAGGATCAAATCCCGGCGAAAGTTGTTGACGTCTAGCATAAGCTTGATTCAGCAGGGATTCCGCAAAAGCGATCGCCTCTGAATCTGCTTGACCACCGCTGAGTTGGGCTAATTCTTGTCGTCGCTGTTGGTGATCGGGTAAATCAATCACACGGATAACGGTACGAGAATCTAACATCTGTTTTTCGACGCGGAAATGACGATCAGCCATAGCCGCTACCAAGGGTTGATGGGTAACACATAAGACTTGATGGGTTTTAGACAAATAATGCAGCTTATTAGCGATCGTCAAAGCGACTTTGCCAGATACCCCCACGTCGATTTCATCGAAAATTAGGGTTTTAGGGTGGGTTTGGGTATTAGCAAAACAAGCTTTTAAAGCTAAGAGGAATCTACTCATTTCCCCACCACTAGCGGTTT
>CALGKL010000231.1 GCA_937930495.1 uncultured Gloeocapsa sp. | reverse complement strand
CGTAACCCATTCCGGCGATTCTGATGGCTATATTAATGATTGATTTAGCTTGTAACCTTTGAATATAGGCGATAACTAGGGAAATAACTACAGCGATAAAAGCACTTAAACTAGCTAAGAGTAAACTATTTTTCGCCAATTGCCAAAAGTTATTTTCAAAAGCTTGATCTAACTTATTCAAGGTCATTTGCAGTAAATATAACCCAGGTAATAAAAATCCTAAAGCAAGGGGTAAAAAACAGCTTAACCAAGCTAAACCACCACGGAGATAATTAAGTTGATATCTCTGTATTTGTTGTTTGTTACCTCCTGTTTGATAGTAACGGGCTTGACTGCGTGACCATCTTTCGAGGATAATTAACGCAAAGATAAAAGACATCAAAAAAGCTGCTAATTGTGCAGCGGCGACTCTTTCTCCCATCCCAATCCAAGTGCGATAAATTCCTGTGGTGAAGGTACTTACTCCAAAATAAGAGACTGTCCCAAAATCGTTGAGGGTTTCCATTAAAGCTAAAGCTAAACCCGCGATAATCGAAGGACGCGCTAAAGGTAGGGCGATCGTCCAGAAACTGCGCCAAGGTGTACAACCTAGGGAACGACTAGCTTCCACGGTACAGATAGATTGTTCTAAAAAAGCGACTCTAGCTAAAAGATAAACGTAGGGATATAAGACGAGGATTAACATGGCGATCGCTCCCCCGAGAGAACGAATATTGGGAAACCAGTAATCCTGTACACTCGTCCAACCAAAAATATTGCGCAAATTTGTTTGTACTGGACCGAAATAGTCCAGCATATTGGTATAAGTATAAGCTAGTAGGTAAGCTGGAGCTGCTAGGGGTAATAATAAAGTCCATTCAAACAATCCCCGTAACCAAAAGTTACACATGGTCACTAACCAAGCTGTACCCACCCCAATCACCAACACACCGATGGTTACTCCCAACATCAACCAGAGGGAATTAGTGATATAACCTAAAAGTACTGTACTAGCTAGATGTTGCCAGATTTCTCCCGTATCTGTAAAAACACTGGTCAAGACAAAAAGTACGGGAGTGGCGATTAAAGCAGCGATCGCCATGACGAAAGCTGTCCCAAGATTAAACATGCCTATTCTACTGCTAATTGATTTGAACATTTATTTCTCCACCATGCTAACAAACTACTAGCGATAAAAATACTGGAATAAGAACCACAAATAAACCCAATAATTAAAGCAAGAGCAAAATATTTTAGGGTTTCTCCACCAAAGATAAAAATAGTCACCAGAGGTAACAGAGTAGTTAGAGTGGTATTAATCGAACGTCCTAGGGTTTGATTTACTCCTAGATCGACTATTTCTCTGATATCTAATTCTGGTTGGTCTTGGGCTATTTCTCTGATGCGATCGTAAATAACTACCGTATCATTAACCGAAAACCCAATAATTGTCAGTAAAGCTACCAGAAAGAGGGAATCTACTTCTAAACCAATTACTAGTCCCAAGAAAGCGAAAACTCCTGCGGTTATAAAGACATCGTGAAATAAAGCGATAATCGCAAAGACTGCATAATCTAACTGGAATCTCACGGTTAAATAACCAATGATCCCAAGAAAAGAAACGATTAAGGCTAAAATCCCCGATTTAAATAACTCTTTTCCAATAGTTGGACCTACGGTATCGATTTGGGTTTTTTGAGGGTCAAAAGTACCGATATTGGCTTCTAAAGCCGAGATTAACTCAGATCTTTGTTCTACGTCAATATTTTTACTACGAATAGATATCCCAAAATCATCTACTCTCTGAACACTACTATCCCCTAGTTGTTGGTTAGTAAGAATTTCTCTGACCTTATTTAAATCAATGGGTTGAGCACAATTATTCTCTAGTTGACAGTTTAACTCTAATTGTAAACGCGTCCCCCCAATGAAATCTAATCCAGGACGTAGGGGAGAGTTTAACCGTTGCCAAGAGAAGAACATCGCTGCTAGACTCAGAGCGATCGCTATTGCTGAAATAGCCCACCAAAGCTTTTGGTATTTAATTACACTTATTTTCATAGCTATGATTTAGGGGAAACGGTGAGATTAGGGCAAAATAGTTTAGGGTTTTGTCTGACTTTTGGCATTCCCAGAACCACAAATAATAGCAATGTACGACTACAGGTTACAGCAGTAAACATACTTACTAATACCCCAATCGCTAGAGTTAAAGCGAAACCTTTTACTAAACCTGAACCTAGCCAGAATAGAGCAAAACAAGCGATTAGAGTTGTGACATTACTATCCAAGATACTGGAAAAAGCGCGATAAAAACCAGATTCTACCGACTTATAAAGAGTTTTTCCCTTACGTAACTCTTCTCTGGTCCTTTCAAAGATTAACACATTAGCATCTACCGCCATCCCGATACTCAAGATAAATCCTGCTATTCCAGGTAGAGTCAGGGTCACGTTAACCAGGGAAAAACAAGCTAGAGTCAACAGAGTATAGATAATTAAGGAGATATCAGCGATTAACCCTGGTAACCTGTAATAGACTACCATAAAAATTAGTACCAGAACCAATCCTCCTAAACCGGCGTAGATACTGCGTCTGATACTATCTTGTCCTAAAGTTGCGCCTACGGTACGATTTTCCACCACTTCTACCGGGAAAGGTAGCGCACCCCCTTTAATTTGTACTGCTAAATTATTGGCTGAATCTAGATTAAAATTACCATTAATCACCGCTCTATTCCCTGTGATACCTGTAGCTGCGTATTCAGGTCCCACCTTGGGCGCACTTAATAAAACATCATCGAGGAAAATACCTAGGGTTCTACCTGTTCCCGCGATTTCTTTGGTTAATTGGGCAAATTTTTCCCCACCTTCGGAGTCAAAGACGATCGCTACCTCCCAACCATTATTATTCGGTAGTGGTTGAGGACGCGCATCAATCAAACTCGCACCGGTTAAATCTACCGATTCGTATAATTCTAGTAACCTTTGATTAGAGTTTTCTAAAGATTGAGTTAGTTTAGCGATTTCTGCTTGTTGTTCACTACTTGTGGGACTTTGTCTGAGGAGTTCTAACTTTGCTTCTGTTTCACCTTTAATCTGTAGCTCTACTTGTAACTGAGCGTCCGTATCTTTTTTCTGTTCTCGGAACTCTAGTTTAGCAGTTCCTCCTAAGACTCTTTCTGCTTCTGTAGGGTCGTTTACCCCTGGTAGTTGGACCAGAATTTTATCTTCGCCTACGGTTTGGATTACTGGTTCGGCTGCACCTAAATTATTAACCCGTTTTTCCAGAACCGTTTTCAAGGAATTGAGGGAGTAAGCGTCAATAACCTGGTTTTCTTCAGTAGGTAAAGCTTGTATGGTCAACTGTGAGCCACCTTTTAAATCTAGTCCTAAGCGAGGTGGTAGTTGGGAGATGATGGCGATCGCTCCCAATACTAGAGTCAGGATCAGAAAAAGTAACAAACGCTGTTTTTGCATTCTTGGTTGCTGTTTTTGCGACAAATATTTTTTATTTTATCGCTTTGAGTCCACACTAGGATAATGTGTGGACCTTTTCTCTGCTGTAGATTAACCGACTTTAACTTGAGAGCTATCTACTGCTGTTGCACCTTCTACACTTTGAGCGATGGAGATTGCTCTATCGAGATAGTCTTGAGAGGGGACTTCTCCTTTTAAAACTACTGTGCTTCCGGTTTGAGCGACCCAGAGACGTTCTAAATCATCTAATTGTGGATCTTCATCAAAAGCTAATACTACTCTTTTTGCTAGTCCGCTCTGGTCGTATTCACCATCTAAACCTACTCTTTCTGGGGGGATTGCTTCCCCTGCTTCTGTTTTAGCTTGTTTAACCGCAGGGGGTTTTGCTGGTTTTTTGCTTCCGGGAAATATTCTACTTAACCAACCCATAATTTTACTGCTCCTTATAAAATAAATTATTGGCAATTCTAGTTTGACAATTTCTCATATTTTTATTCACAAGTTGATTAATTTTATAATCTCTTAATTTTATCTTCATAGTTTAAGCCAAGTAGGATTTTTGCACTTGACTACATTAACCATTCCTGATCGGTTTGTCTGAAAACTGCTGACCTTAGGCTGATCAGCTCTAACTTGATAACCCAAAATCTTTATTAATCCTAGAAAAATTTAAAAGAAATAATAGCAAAAAAATTAGGAGTGAATTTTAAGTTCTCTCTACGATCTCGTTGTTTCAACAATTAAGACTCAAATTATGACTATTTATCTTACTGACCATATAATCAACCCCGAAATGTATACAAGCTATTAATTATCTTGTCCGTTTTGGGTAATTTTGGATCATAATTGACTCAAGTCATTAGACTTTGAGCCCAGATTGACAGAACAATAAACGTCCAAAAGCTTATCGGGTATGGATTTACTGCTGTATGGGCGATACTGGATTTGAACCAGTGGCATCCTGCTTGTAAGGCAGGCGCTCTACCGCTGAGCTAATCGCCCTTTTTTTTTGCACTTACCTATCATAACATAGTTTAAAAAAAAAGCAAGAGATTAAAAAAAATTTTTTTATGCCCTCTGGTTCAACACACGATCGCATTACCCTATGGCTCATTCCGGGATTAGTCATTGGTAGTTGGTATTGGACACAAAGTGGACGACTAACCCTGATTCTAATTTTAGGATTTTTATTTAGTGGATTAATGTTTGGTCCAGACTTAGACATTTACTCAGTACAATTCAAGCGGTGGGGTAAATTAAAGTTTTTATGGTTACCCTACCAAAAACTGCTCAAACATCGTTCTCTTTTTTCCCATGGTTTAATTATTGGTAATTTACTCAGAATTATCTATCTTATGACCATACTTACTGTGGTAGCAATTTTGGTAGTAGGGATAGGACAATTAATCTGGGGGTTTAGCTGGAATTGGGGAGAATTTAGACTAAGGTTGTGGGATTTAGCCACTCAAGAACATAAAAGCACATTTTTAGCCCTTTATCTAGGTCTAGAATTAGGTGCAATCACTCATATTCTCAGTGATTGGTTAGTTTCCCGTTTCCGGTCTCGACCAAAAAATAAGCAGAAAAAAAGTCGCCGTCGACAATCTTCAACAAAAAAAGGTAGATAATTGAAGAGTAGTGGTTATTACTGAGGCTTTTATGTTCCAATCTCAAGTTACAGCAGAACAAACCTATGAGAAGATTCTTTCCGCTTTAGCAGAGTTAATCAAAGTAGTAGCTAAACTGAGAACCCCAGGAGAAGGTTGTCCTTGGGATTTAGCCCAAACTCCCCAAACTCTGATCCCCTACATTATTGAGGAAGCTTATGAAGTAGTAGAAGCCATTAGAAGTGAAAACCAGGAAGCGATTATCGAAGAATTAGGAGACTTATTATTACAAGTAGTTTTACAAGCCCAAATAGCCAGCGATCGCCAAGAATTTACGCTAGAAGAAGTAGCCCAAGGAATTGCAAATAAACTAATCAGAAGACATCCTCACGTTTTTGGCAATATCCAAGTCACCAATACCGAGGAGGTAGAAAATAACTGGGAGAAAATCAAAGCAGAAGAAAAACCCCATAACCAATTACTCAGCCAACAACTGAGACATTACGTTAAGAGTTTACCACCTTTGATGGCGAGTCAGAAAATATCCTCTAACGCAGCTAAAGTAGGTTTTGAATGGGAAAATATTGACGGAGTCTGGGACAAATTCCATGAAGAATTCGAGGAATTCAAAGCAGCTTTGAGTACAGACAACAAACAACACCAACAAGAAGAATTAGGAGATTTACTCTTTACCCTAACCAAT
>CALGKL010000230.1 GCA_937930495.1 uncultured Gloeocapsa sp. | reverse complement strand
AATTAATTAACTAATATGTCAAAATTAATTAACTAATATGTCAAAATCAGCTCAATCAATTTATCCTGTGGTTTGGTATCAAGACAAAGTTAGACTAATAGACCAAACTAGACTCCCAGGAGAGTACAACGTAGTAGAAATTAGTCGTTATGAAGATCTCGCCCAAGCAATCAAGACAATGATTGTCAGAGGCGCACCAGCTATAGGAGTAGCTGCAGCCTATGGGATGTATTTGGGAGCAAGAGAGATTAAAACCGAGAACAGAAGCTTATTTATCAGCGAATTAGAGAAAATAGCTCAATTTTTACGGGAAACTCGTCCGACAGCAGTTAACTTATCTTGGGCGACCGCAAGAATGCTGAAAGCTGCTTATGAAACAGTGGGAGATATCCCTACCCTCAAAGCAACTTTATTAGCAACAGCTCAAAAAATACAACAAGAGGATCTCGAAACTTGTCAAGCGATCGGACAACATGGTTTGACTGTCTTACCGGAAAATCCTGCTAAACTAAATATACTGACTCATTGCAATACCGGTTCTTTGGCTACTGCTGGTTACGGAACAGCCTTAGGGGTAATCAGAGCAGCTTGGTCAACCGATCGCCTCGCTAGGGTATATGCAGATGAAACCCGTCCCCGTCTCCAAGGAGCGAAACTCACTGCTTGGGAATGTGTTCAAGAAAATATACCTGTAACGGTGATTACTGACAATATGGCTGCCCATTGTCTGCAACAAGGAATGATTCACGCGGTAATCGTAGGTGCAGATCGAATCACCGCTAATGGAGATACCGCTAATAAAATTGGTACTTATTCTTTGGCAATCGTAGCCCAATATCACAACATCCCCTTTTTTGTAGCCGCTCCTCTCTCTACGATTGATTTTAGTCTCAGTGATGGTAGTCAGATACCTATCGAACAAAGAAACCCAGTAGAAATCTATCAAATAGGTGAGACAGTAATTTGTCCCCGAGGTGTGGAATATTATAACCCCGCTTTTGATGTGACACCTGCATCTCTGATTACTGGGATTATTACGGAAAAAGGTACAGTTAAACCCCAAGACCTAATTACCCTCAAACCTGCTTAAAAAAATATGTCTTCATTCCGCTTCTATTTACTTCCCCTCATACTTTTAGTCACACTTTTAAATGGGTGTAGTGGTAACCAAACCGTGGAAGGATTATTTATCCCTGATCCTGAATTAGAAACGCCCAAGACCACCGTTACTGTTGCACCTCCTAAATTAACCTTACCCTCGGAGTTTCCCCAAACTATACCGGTTTATCCGGAAGCAGAAATCAAAGCGATCGCCCCTGATTTAAAATCCAATCAAGGGATGATTACTTGGGAGTCTTCAGACCCCATTAACCTAATTACTAGTTATTATCAACAACAATTAGAATTGACCGGGTGGTCATTATCCCCGGAAACGACCGAAAACCTACTCAAAGCTGAAAAAGATAACCTGAATGTAGAAATAACCCTTAATCCCTCTGCTACGGTTACAGAAATAGTGGTTAGCTACCAATCCTCGACAGACACCACCCCCACCCCAACTGTTACAACTGCGCCAATATCCTCAATCCATGAACAATATATCCAAGATTTAATGAGTTTAGGTATTTTTAGCAAAGCAGATTTAGGAGAAAACCAAGAATTTCAACCCGATCGCCTTATCACTCGTCGGGAATACGCTCGCTGGTTATTAGAAGCGAATAATCGTTTACACCAGAATAATCCTAGTCAACAAATTAAACTAGCTTCTCGAGGAGTTGCTCCAGCTTTTGAAGATGTTCCCCAAGATGACCCTGATTTTCCTATTATTCAAGGTTTAGCTGAAGCGGGTATTATTCCTTCTCCACTGAGTAGAGATGTTACCGCTAGGCAATTTAATCCCGATACTCCCTTGAGTCGCAGTGATTTAATCGCTTGGAAAGTCCCCCTAGACTATCGTAAAGCTTTACCGATAACTTCAATTGACGATATTCGCGAAACTTGGGGGTTTCAAGACGTGACAGATATTGAGCCTCGCATTTTACAAGCTCTTTATGTAGACTATCAAGCTGGAGAAGCTAAATCTAACGTACGCCGAGCTTTTGGTTATACCACTTTATTTCAACCAGATAAAGCGGTAACTCGTTTAGAAGCAGCAGCGGTCTTGTGGTATTTTGGTTATCAAAATCAAGGTATCTCAGCTGCGGATATTCAAGCTAATTAAAGGTGTTTCTACATTGTCCCAAATTTCTGGACTTCCTCTCTTCAAATAGTTTGATAATTTCACAAAATTTTTTCATTGGTGAACTTCTGGTCTAGAAGTTTTAAGAAAAACGTAAAAAGCTTGATTCTGGCATATTTTTTCCAGCGATCCCCATAATGTCATGATTTTCTGACATAAGCTCTTGACTAATAGGGTTAAAATTTTGTTACATAGTAGAGAGGACCTCAGCGATCCCAAAAAAAAGTTAAAGAGTCAAGAAAAAATAGGAATAGTATCAAAAGTCGAACAAAATTTTTAACTTTACCCCTAGCCTAGCTATTAGCACAGGAGACCAAAATGTCCAAAGAACGTCCCCCTCTAGAAGAGATGACTCTCAGACAACTGCGGAAAGTTGCCAGTGAGTGCTCGATATCTAGATATAGTCGTATGCGCAAGTCGCAATTATTAGCAGAAATTCAAAAAGTTTTACAAGAAAAAACTACTCGTACACCATCTCGTATTCAGGAGGAACAACAAGTGGAAGCATCTAAATTTGAATTAGGTCAAGACGATAAAATTGGTGGACCCTTAGCCTCAGTAGATGAAAATTTAGGGGATTTACCAGGTGGCTATGGCGAAAGTCGCATTGTCCTAATGCCGAGAGACCCTCAGTGGTGCTACGCTTATTGGGATATTCCTAACGATCATAAAGAGGAATTACGCCGTCAAGGTGGACAACAGCTAGCTATACGCCTTTATGACGTAACAGATATCAATATAGAGTATCAAAGTCCCCACACCGTCCAAGAATATCTCTGTGACGAATTAGCCAGAGAATGGTATCTTCCCGTACCAGTGAGCGATCGCGATTATATAATCGATATTGGTTATCGTTGTGCCGACGGTCGTTGGTTAGTTTTAGCTCGTTCTGCAGCGATTCATGTTCCTCCTGTCTATCCTTCTGACTGGATTGAAGATATCTTTATCACCGTAGATTGGGAAGAAGATTTACGCGGTAAAACCCTCTACGAACTCGTACCTCCTAGCAAACGTCAACCCGAAGCTACCCCAGGAAGTCAACAAGATAACCCACTCTATGAGCAGATCTTTGGTATGGCTAAATCCGCGGAAGCTCAAAGGGTTGCTGGTTCTCTATTTGGTTCTATGCAGCACGTACCTGGTTCTTTAGTACCACAGCAGGTAGTTAGTTCCTACGTTTTCCCCTCGGGAGTAGGTATGTGGGCTGTACCCACTGTATCTGTACCTAACGTTTCTGGACTAGTGAGTATGTCAGGGGTAGGTATGATGTCCGGTGTGGGCTTCTCTGCTTCTGCTATTCCGATGCGTCCTCGCAAATTCTGGTTAATCGCTGATGCAGAATTAATCGTCTATGGTGCTACCGAACCCGATGCTACCGTCACTATCGGTGGTCGTCCGATTAAACTCAATCCCGATGGCACTTTCCGCTTCCAGATGTCTTTCCAAGACGGTTTAATCGATTATCCCATTATGGCTGTAGCTGCTGATGGTGAACAAACCCGTTCTATTCACATGAAATTTAATCGTGAAACACCCTCTCGTCATACTAATACCAAAGAGGAAGCAGTAGAAGAGTGGTTAGTTTAATAGTCAATTAACCTTATCCCTATCTAGAAGCTAGGTAGGGATTTTTTTATTCAAGTCAAGGTAACAAATCCTCTAGACAGTAGGGAGAGGATATTTTTGTCGGCTAAATTCTTGAAGACCCTATCTACTGATCAAGGTAGAAGGGTCTACTCTAGAGTTTTTTACAGTTTTACTTCAATATCAACCCCTGCGGGTAAATCTAGCTTCATCAAAGCGTCAACGGTTTTAGAAGAAGGTTGATAAATATCGATGATACGACGATGGGTACGGGTTTCAAAATGTTCTCGGGAATCTTTATCTACGTGAGGAGAGCGTAAAACGCAGTAAATTTTACGTTTAGTTGGTAGAGGAATAGGACCAATCGCTGTAGCATTAGTTCTCTTGGCGGTTTCGACAATTTTTTCACAAGAGGTATCGAGTAAACGACGGTCAAAAGCTTTCAAACGGATGCGAATTTTTTGTTGTTGAAGAGTAGCCATGTTTAGTTATCAAGGTTCACTGTAAGGTTTAATTAGACAAAAAAATGGTGGAGCAGTAAGCTTGATCATCTGCTCCAACCAAGTTGAAGAATGGTGTTATTCTATGATTTTGGAAACTACACCAGCACCAATGGTACGTCCACCTTCACGGATAGCAAAGCGCATTCCTTGTTCAATAGCGATCGGGCTAATGAGTTTAACGGTCATTTTGATGCGATCGCCAGGCATAACCATTTCTACGTCACTGCCATCGTCTGCGGTGTAGGCTTCGATGGTTCCGGTTACGTCGGTGGTACGTACATAGAACTGAGGACGATAACCGGAGAAGAAAGGAGTATGACGACCGCCTTCTTCTTTTTTAAGGACATATACTTCTGACTCAAATCTGGTATGAGGGTTAATACTACCTGGTTTGGCTAAAACCATTCCTCTTTCGATGTCTTCTTTGTTGATCCCACGCAGAAGAAGACCTACGTTATCCCCTGCTATACCTTCTTCCAGGGTTTTTTGGAACATTTCAACGCCAGTAACAGTAGTACTACGTTTGTCTTTGATCCCCACGAGGTCAACGGTTTCGCCCACTTTGATTTTACCGCGTTCAATACGTCCTGTAGCTACTGTGCCACGTCCCGTGATCGAGAACACGTCTTCTACCGCCATCAGGAAGGGTTTATCTACTTCCCTTTCAGGGGTTGGGATATAGGAGTCAACTTGATCCATGAGAGCGTAAATTTTATCTACCCACTCATTTTCACCTTTTTTGGCGGTAGGGTTAGCGGTCATATATTCGAGGGCTTGTAGTGCAGAGCCGGCAACGATGGGAATCTCATCTCCCGGGAATCCGTACTCAGTTAGTAACTCACGTACTTCTAATTCTACTAGTTCGAGTAATTCTGGGTCATCCACCATGTCTTCTTTATTCAGGAAGACCACTAGATGAGGAACACCTACCTGACGTGCTAGCAGAATATGTTCACGGGTTTGGGGCATAGGACCGTCGGCAGCAGACACGACCAGAATAGCACCGTCCATTTGAGCGGCTCCGGTAATCATATTTTTAACGTAGTCGGCGTGTCCAGGACAGTCTACGTGAGCGTAGTGACGTTTTTCGGTTTCGTATTCTACGTGCGCGGTGTTGATGGTGATCCCACGTGCCTTTTCTTCGGGCGCTGCATCGATATCATCATATTTTCTGGCTTTGGCTTGACCTAAAGCCGAGAGAGTCATTGTAATCGCTGCGGTTAAAGTGGTTTTACCGTGGTCAACGTGACCGATAGTGCCAATGTTAGCGTGTTCTTTAGTCCGTTCAAACTTTGCGCGTGCCATGTATTTTTATTGTTTCCTTTGTTTTTATCAGTTATGGGTTCCCTTTGCTTTTAGCGATGATGGCTTCAGCGATATTGCGAGGCACTTCATCGTATCTACTGAACTCCATGGTAAAGATACCACGTCCTTGGGTTTTGGAACGTATATCTGTGGCGTAGCCAAACATTTGCGCTAATGGAACAATAGCGGTTAGTTTGGCTATTCCATCTTGGGAGTTCATGCCTTCAATGTTGCCACGACGAGAGTTTAAATCGGCGATAACATCCCCGAGGAAGCCTTCGGGTACTTCTACCTCAACTTTCATCATTGGCTCTAGGATCACTGGAGATGCTTTGAGCACTGCTTCTCTAACTGCCATTGAGCCTGCGATTTTAAAGGCCATTTCCGAGGAATCTACGTCGTGGTAAGAACCGTCTAATAGGGTTGCCTTGACGTCGATCAGTGGATATCCTGCTAGTACTCCTGACTCACAGGCTTCCTTCATCCCCTGTTCCACCGGGGGGATATATTCTTTAGGTATTGTTCCCCCAACGATTTTGGAGACAAATTGGAAACCACTGCCTAGTTCTCCTGGCTCTAGTTTAATCACTACGTGACCGTATTGTCCTTTACCACCACTTTGACGGATAAATTTGCCTTCTGCTTCACTAGCTTTGCGTATGGTCTCTCGATAAGCCACCTGGGGTTGACCGACGTTTGCTTCTACTTTGTATTCCCGTAACATTCGATCTACCAAAATCTCTAGGTGCAACTCTCCCATTCCCGCGATTACGGTTTGATTCGTCTCGGGATCTATTCTGACACGAAAGGTAGGATCTTCATCGGCCAGGGCTTGCAAAGCTTTAGATAGCTTCTCCATATCCTGTTTGGTTTTGGGTTCTACCGCTACGGAAATCACAGGCTCTGGGACAAAGAGAGACTCTAGAATGATGGGGTTTTCCTCATCACACAGTGTATCCCCTGTAATCGTATTTCTCAATCCGATCGCCGCTCCTAAATCTCCCGCTCTGAGTTCTTCTACTTCGATGCGATCGTTTGATTTGAGAACGATTAGACGAGAAATCCTTTCTTTTTGATTTTTGGTAGAGTTATAAACATAACTTCCTTTGGTTAAGACTCCGGAGTACACCCTTAAAAAGGTCAGACGTCCAAAGGGATCAGCAGCTATTTTAAAGGCTAAAGCAGCAAATGGCTCTTCATCGGAAGCTTTTCTACTTCCCTCGCTCCCATCTTTGAGTATCCCCTTGATTGGGGGTACTTCTGTTGGTGCGGGTAGATAATCCACTACTGCGTCTAGTAGTAGCTGTATCCCTTTGTTTTTGAATGCCGAGCCACAGAGTAGAGGAACTATTGAGCCTGTTATTGTCCCTTGCCTAATTGCTTTACGTATTTCGGTTTCGCTGAATTCTTCTCCTTCGAGATATTTTTCCATCAGGAGATCTTCTGTTTCAGCTATGGCTTCTATCAGCTGCATCCGATAGGTTTGGGCTATTTCGGCTATTTCTGTAGGAATTGGCGCTTCTACTATTTCTTGACCTAAGTCGTCTTTATAGATAAACGCTTTCATTCTTACCAAATCTACTATGCCTGCAAACTCATTCTCTGCACCAATGGGTATTTGAATTGGTACTGCATTAGCTCTGAGCCTGTCTTTGATTTGTTCTGCCACTTTGAAGAAGTTCGCCCCTGTCCGATCCATTTTGTTGACAAAGGCTATTCTCGGTACTTGGTAACGATCTGCTTGACGCCATACTGTCTCAGATTGGGGTTGTACCCCTCCTACTGAGCAAAACACGGCTATGACACCGTCTAATACCCGCATCGATCGCTCTACTTCTATGGTAAAGTCCACGTGCCCCGGTGTATCGATGATGTTTATTTTGTGTTCTCGCCAACTCGTACTGATCGCTGCTGCTGTGATGGTTATCCCTCGCTCTCGCTCTTGTTCCATCCAATCAGTCACCGCTGTCCCTTCGTGTACTTCACCGAGTTTATGTACCATTCCTGAGTAGAATAATATCCGCTCGGTGGTTGTAGTTTTGCCTGCGTCTATATGGGCGGCTATTCCTATATTACGAACTCTTTCTAGTGGGATAGTACGTGACACGGCTACCTCCTTCGTCTTGCCAAGCAAGTTTTTATCGTTTTACTCTCTACTGACACTATTTACAATTCTATACTTTTCTTTGCTTTTTTTTACTTGTTTATCTTAGTATCTGTAATGAGCAAAGGCTTTATTTGCTTCCGCCATTTTATGGGTTTCTTCTCTTCTTTTGATTGCTCCTCCGGTTTCGTTGGCGGCATCCAAGATCTCATTGGCTAGTTTCCCAGCCATGGTCTTCCCTGAACGCTGTCTGGAATATTGTATTAACCATCTTAGTGCTAGGGCTGTTCCTCTGCTAGGACGCACTTCCATTGGCACTTGATAGGTTGCACCGCCTACCCTTCTGGCTTTGACTTCTACTAAGGGAGTAAGATTTCTGACTGCTTGTTCAAACGTTTCTAGAGGATCGGTTTTGGTTCTTTCTTCGATGATTTTTAAGGCCTCATATAATATAGCCGATGCTACTGATTTTTTCCCGCTTTTCATGATCCGACGTATGGTCATGCTGACCAACCTACTGTTGTATACCGGATCTGCGGGCACTTCGCGTTTTTTGGTTACCTTACGACGAGACATAATCTATTTGTTTTTTACTCTTACTACTTATTTTTTCGGTCGCTTCGTTCCGTATTTAGAACGCGCTTGTTTTCTATCTTTTACTCCTCCTGCGTCTAGAGTCCCACGCACTATGTGATATCTTACCCCAGGTAAGTCTTTGACCCTTCCTCCTCTGATTAAAACTACAGAGTGTTCTTGTAATGAGTGTCCTTCTCCTGGTATGTAAGATGTTACTTCAAATCCTGAAGTTAGTCTGACCCTGGCTACTTTTCTTAGGGCCGAGTTTGGTTTTTTCGGTGTAGTTGTGTATACTTTTGTACACACACCCCGACGCTGAGGACATTCTTTCAAAGCTGGTGATTTTGTCTTTTTCTTGGCTTTAGAACGTTCCTCGCGAATTAATTGCTGGATTGTTGGCATAATTTATTTTTCTTTTGGGACCAATTCGCGGTTGACCTAAAATCGTTGACAAATTATCATCATACCAAATTCTGCTTGACTGTGTCAACTTTCCCAGGAAAAAGACTGACTACAACTACAGGTGGCTTTAGCTTGGGGATTTTCAAAGCGAAAGGCTCCACCCATTAGGTCTTCGGCATAGTCTATTTTAAGGTTTTCTACGTAGGGTTGAGCTTCAGGGGCGATCGCTATTTTGATTCCTTCTTGTTCCCAAATTACTTCTGGTGTGGTTGTGCTCAACTCGAAACTATAACACAACTGACAACATCCTCCTGACTTTACTGTCAGAGTAATTGGCTCGGTTGAGTCCCCTAAACTTTCTTGTATCCTTCTAATCTCAGTAAGTGCGTTAGCTGTGATTCTTAACATTTACTTATAGGCGAGCATAGTCATCTTGAAGACGCACTATATCATCTTCGCCGAGATATTCACCATTTTGCACTTCAATCAAGACTAATTTAATGACTCCTGGATTTTCTAATCTATGGGGAGTGCATTGAGGTACATAGGTTGATTGATTAGGTCCTAAAATCTCTATTTTTTCACCACAAATCACTTTAGCAGTTCCTGAAACCACAATCCAATGTTCACTGCGATGATGGTGCATTTGCAGACTTAAGCGATGTTTTGGGTTAACCTCAATGCGCTTAATTTTATAACCGCTACCTTCTTCCAAAGTAGTAAATGTTCCCCAGGGACGTATTTCGGTCGCGGCAAATCCCGGTTTTTCGTGAGAATTACCCAGAGATAGCACCAGAGGATCTTTAACTTCTTGAGATTTAGCCATAATTTTAACCCCTCATAATCAACTAATTAACACTATAAACTAAGATAACCGATTGCTGACTAGGCTAAATTCACCGATATTTACTCAAGGGTAAGACTTTGTCACAATTCGGTAAGTTAAGAATTTTTGACATGATCTCTGGGCAAACCTAACTAGATTTAGGAACATTAATCTGCTGATGAGTATAGTTTCGTTTTTTTGAATTCGGGCATATAATAAGAAATATTAACTGTGCAGATAATCAAAAAACTAGCAAGAAGACGGCAAAGCGAAGCTAGGTTTTTTTTGGCTCTATCTAACTACAAAATCATATTAGCATTGACAAGTCAACATGAAGCAAAATAATCAAAGAAGGGAATATTCCCAACCAATATATTTAGGTCCTAGATGGCTGGTGGAAGAAAGAGATGCTTGTGGAGTAGGATTTTTAGCAACAACTACAGGTAAAGGCAATCATCAAATTATCGAACAAGCAGTTAAAGCCTTAGACTGTCTAGAACATCGGGGTGGATGTAGTGCAGATAGAGACACAGGGGATGGTTCAGGAATCATGACCGAGATTCCCTATGGCATATTTGAGCCATGGTTTGTTGAACATCAAATAGAAATACCAGAAGAAGGTACATGGGGAGTAGGGATGGTATTTTTACCCCATGATCCGGTAGAAGCGGAAATCAGTCGCCAACATATAGAAGAGGTAGTCACCAGGGAAAATCTGACCGTATTAGGATGGCGTCAAGTACCAGTGAATCCAGAGGTATTAGGTCCCCAAGCGGAAGCTACCCGACCTCAAATTAAACAAATAATCGTTAAATCTTCTGCAAGACTGACGGGAGAAAAATTAGAGCGATCGCTATATATTGCCCGTTCCCACATTGGTAAATTACTATCAGATGACTTTTACTTCTGTTCCTTTTCCTCAAGAACTATTGTTTATAAAGGACTAGTCAGAGGGGAAGTACTAGGAGAATTTTATCAGGACTTAACCAATCCGGTTTATCAAAGCAAATTTGCGGTTTATCATCGTCGTTTTAGTACTAATACTATGCCGAGATGGCCCTTTGCGCAACCGATGCGGTTATTAGGACATAACGGCGAAATCAATACCCTATTAGGGAATATTAACTGGATGATGGCGCGAGAAGTGAATCTAGCGGCACCAGGTTGGACAGAAGAAGAGTTAGAATCCCTTAAACCCATCGTTAATACAGATAATAGTGATTCCTATAACCTAGACAGTACGATGGAATTGCTGGTGCGGACAGGAAAAAGCCCTCTGGAAGCAGCGATGATTTTAGTGCCCGAAGCCTATCATAACCAACCAGGATTAGCCAAATATCCCGAAATCAGCGATTTTTACGACTATTACAGTGGTTTACAGGAACCCTGGGATGGACCGGCCTTACTAGTTTTCAGTGACGGTAAAATAGTCGGAGCAACATTAGACCGCAATGGGTTACGCCCAGCACGTTATTGTATTACTAAAGACAACCTAGTAATCGTAGCTAGTGAAGCGGGAGTAATTGCCATACCCCCAGAAGATATCCTCGAAAAAGGGAGACTAGGTCCAGGCGAGATGCTCGCCGTAGATTTACAAGAGGGAGAAATCCTGAGAAATTGGGAAATAAAAGAAAAAATAGCTAGTCAACTCCCTTATAAAGAATGGCTCAAAGCCAGAGTAGAAGTAGGGGAAATTGGGGAAAAAGTCCCTAACCGTAACTTAGAAGCGAGTGCATTTTTACAACAACAAATCGCTTTTGGTTATAACGCCGAAGATGTAGAAATGGTAATCGTTCCCATGGCGAGTGAAGGTAAAGAGCCAACCTTTTGTATGGGGGATGATATTCCCTTAGCGGTGTTATCAGAAAAACCCCATTTACTCTATGACTATTTCAAACAGCGATTTGCTCAGGTAACAAACCCACCCATTGACCCCATCAGAGAAGGCTTGGTCATGTCCTTGGAGGTATTATTAGGCAAAAGGGGGAATATTTTAGCCGTAGAAGCTAAAGACGCGAAACTGTTGGAGTTAAAAAGTCCTTTACTCAACGAAGCACAATTAACCTATATCAAACAATCAGAATTTAAGACGGTAGAATTAAGCACAGTATATCCCTTAGCCGCTGGTCCATCAGGGTTAGCTCAAGCCTTAACTAAACTGTGTCAAGAAGCAGAAAAAAGGGTAAAAGAGGGAGCGGAGATCATTATTCTCAGCGATCGCCTTTCGGGAGCAATTCAAGAAGAATCAAGCTATATACCACCACTATTAGCAGTAGGTGCAGTACATCAACACTTGATTCACCAGGGAGTAAGATTAGACGCATCTCTAATCGTAGATACAGCTCAATGTTGGAGTACCCATCATTACGCTTGTCTGATAGGGTATGGTGCC
>CALGKL010000229.1 GCA_937930495.1 uncultured Gloeocapsa sp. | reverse complement strand
ACCCAAAACTCCGCCAATCGCTAGTAAAGAAATCCATTCTAGGGTAGCAGAGACAGAAGCATCGCTGAGAATAGTTTTATCGATTTCCCGACGATAGCGATCGTTGATCTTCGCAAACATCTTGCTATTATATTCTTCCCGTCGGAATAACTGTACGATGCTAATCCCGAGTACGTTTTCTTGTAACATAGAGTTGAGTTTAGATAATTCTTCCCGGGAACGATAATTAGCTTGACGATAGCGTTTCTGAAAGTAAAGCATAAATCCCATCACAGGGATTAACATTAACACTAGTACGATCGCCAAACGCCACTCTATACTAAAGATGGTGATTATAATCACCAACATATAGACTATGTCGCTAAAAATGCCAATCGCACCACTAGCGAAAACATTCCCTAAGGCTTCCACATCACTAGTTAAACGAGTAACTAATCTACCTACGGGAGTATTATCAAAAAACCGTGTAGCCAGGGAAGTAACATGAGTAAAGAGGTCTTGACGTACTCCGGCGGTTATTTCTTGTCCTATTTTTTGCACCAAATACCCCTGGAGAGATAATAAACTCAGACGAATTCCGAGGGTACATAACAATAGGAAAATTAACTGACGTATTCCCTCAGTGAAGTTTTTTCCTTGTAATATTTTCCAGGTTTCCTCCCCTCGTAACAAAGAAATAGCTTGACCAACTATTAAGGGTTGAATTGCACCCGCTATAGCGATGGGAATCAACAAAATAATCGTTAAAACAAAGATTCCTTGATGAGGACGGAGATAGGGAGCTAATTTGAGAATTAATCCCCAATCATTGGGCAAAAAAGACGGCTTTTGCTTGGAAAAAACAGCCATAGATAGACTAAGTTACTCGTTAATATTAATTAGATCTTAACATAACTTAACTTATCTACCCAAGTAGCTAAATCATCCTGATTAAGACGATAACTCAAAGGATGAGCGATCAGTCTAGCGGTACTTTCATAGAGAATATCAATTTCTACCAGTCCGTTTTCTTTGAGTGTACGTCCGGTAGAAACTAAATCGACGATCGCTTCTGACATCCCTGTAATGGGACCTAATTCTACCGACCCTGATAGAGGGACGATTTCTACGGGTAAATCGATTTGGTGGAAAAAATCTTTAGCTGAATTAACGTATTTAGAAGCTACCCTCCCGTGGGGAGGTAATTCCACCGCGCGACGATAGGGACTCGTTTGGGGTACAGCTACAGACATGCGACAATAACCAAAACCCAAATCGAGTAATTTAGCTACTTCCGGTTTTTTCTCCCTGAGGACATCATCACCCACTATACCTAATTGCGCTTGACCATATTCTACATAAACCGGTACATCTTGAGCGCGTACTAACAGAGCGATCGCCATTTTGGTAGGATCGCTAATTTGTAATTGACGGTTATCACTGTCTAAAAAAGCACTAAAATCTAGTCCAACAGACCGAAAAAGTTTAATACTATCAGATAAGAGTGCACCTTTAGGTAAAGCTACAGTAAGCATAAAATAAATTTTAAACACATATCTTCTAATATCATAAGACCTATGCGCATTCTTCTCGTAGATGACGAACCAGAATTAACCACCCCTTTAAGTCAAATTCTAACTAAAGAGGGATATGAAGTAGAAATAGCCGATAATGGTCAAAAAGGATTAGAATTAGCCCAAACTCAACAATATGATTTACTCATCCTCGATTGGATGTTACCTCAATATTCAGGGATTGAAATTACCCAAGGAATTAGACAACAACAAAAAACAACCCCAATACTATTATTAACCGCTAAAGATACCCTAGGCGATCGCGTGACAGGATTAGACGCGGGAGCAGATGATTACTTACTTAAACCCTTTGAGTTACCCGAATTATTAGCCAGAGTCAGAGCCTTACTACGTCGGGCACAATTTGAAACTACACCACCAGTTACCAGATTAAAATACCAAAATTTAGAACTAGATCTAGATAATCAATTAGCTTATCGTGGGAAAAGAATGATTAAACTCTCGGAAAAAGAAATCAAACTTTTGACCTACTTTCTCAACCATCCCCACCAACTCTTAACCCATGAACAAATTTATCAGTATTTGTGGTCAGGAGAAGAAAAACCTAGTAGTAATGTTTTAGCTGCTTTAATTCGTCTGTTACGTCGTAAAATAGAAGCCAGAGGCGAAACCCAATTAATCCATACCGTCTATGGTAGAGGTTATCGCTTTGGACAAAATACCAATTAAAAAAATATGGTTCAATTAGTCAACGACAATCAGATTATCGCTTGGTTAAGAGGATTACTGACAATTGCTTGGGCTGATGGTATATATACAACAGAAGAACAAGAAGTTATCGCTAAAATTACCGAGGAATTGGCTCTATCGGATCATCAAATAGTAACATTTAAGTCCATAACCCCCACGGAATTAGCTAACGCACTCGGAGAAGACACAAAAACCAAAGAAAACTTTCTCAGGACAGCAGTTTTAGTCGCTTTAGCCGATGGAGTTTATTCTACACCAGAGGCAAAAGTCTTAGCAGAATTTAGCCAAGCATTAGGATTAAGCGTAGAAGCGTTACTATCTCTACAAATCACTATCCCTGAAGCGGATACACCTCAAGAATTACCCCACCCTGACTTATTAAAACCGATCAAAAATTGGTTAGACGGTTTAGAAATAGAAGATCCTCGTTTAGCGCGATTTCTCTGTAAAATGATTCCTCCCCAATGTCCCTTTGAAAGAGACGTTGTACTGTTTAAGCGTAAAATCGTGCATATACCCCCATTGTGTAAACTTAATCCTCTTTATGAACAGTTAGTGGGTTTGCGCTTTAAATCCCTTACCTACCTAGCTGATGAATGTAAAGAAGATATCAGCGAATATATCTAAAAATAAACCATGAAACGTCTTTTTCTGCTTGTTTTAATTATTATCCTCAGTCTCACTCCACCAGCTTTAGCTTTAGGTGGTAAACAACCCGAAATCAATCAACCTGCACCTGAGTTTACCCTGAGTACTAATACGGGAGATGGGGAGATTTCTCTATCGGATTATCGTGGTAAATGGGTAGTGTTGTATTTCTATCCTAAAGACTTTACCTCTGGTTGTACCCTGGAAGCGCGTCGCTTTCAACAGGATTTACCCCAATATCAACAACGTAACGCCGAAATCTTAGGTGTCAGCGCTGATGATGTAGATTCTCACGCCCAATTCTGTGACTCCGAAGGTTTACAATTTCCCCTTTTAGCTGATACCACAGGAGAAGTGAGCAAAAAATATGGCTCCTGGTTAGGGGTTATGTCCCTACGTCATACCTTTTTAATCGATCCTGAAGGGATAATCAGAGAGATTTTTTTAGGCGTAAATCCGGCGATTCACTCTCAAGAAGTATTAGCACGTCTCGATCAACTGATACAGTAGATAATTATTACTACCTTTAGCTTAGGAAATGAATCTCAACGATAAAACCATCGTCAAAGAATATTTTAATACAGCGGGATTCGAACGCTGGAAACGCATTTATGGTGATGGAGAAGTTAATAAAGTCCAAAAAGATATTCGAGAAGGACATCAACAAACCATCGAAACTGTTTTGGAATGGTTAAAAGCAGACGGGGACTTAACAGGTTTAAGCTTTTGTGACGCAGGTTGTGGAGTAGGTAGCTTAAGCATTCCCCTCGCACAAATGGGTGCGCAAGTTTTCGCTAGTGATATCTCCGAAAAAATGGTCACAGAAGCACAAGCAACCGCTGAAAAGATTTTAGCAGATACTAGCAATCTCTCTTTTACGGTTAGCGATTTGGAGAATCTTACCGGAAAATATCACACCGTTATCTGTTTGGATGTGTTGATTCATTATCCTGATTGGGATATGGAACAAATGGTTAAACATTTGGCTTCTTTAGCAGAATCTCGCTTGATTGTCAGTTTTGCACCGAAGACCTTCCTCTTGAGTATCTTAAAGAAAATCGGAGAGTTTTTCCCAGGACCTAGTAAAACTACCCGCGCCTATCAGCACAAAGAAGCTGATATGATTAAAATACTCTCAGATAACGGGTTGACCATCAAAAGAACGGGAATGACTAGTACTAGCTTTTATTATTCTCGTATCCTAGAAGCAGTGAGAACTTAAATTGTTATGGTAGTCACAACCCGACAGCTAATTAAATGGAAACAGCAAAAACGCCCTATTGTCGCTTTAACCGCTTGGGATTACGCGATCGCCCAATTACTCGATGAAGCGGGTGTGGATGTGGTTTTAGTAGGAGATTCCCTCGCTATGGTAGCTCTGGGCTATAATAACACTCTACCCCTAACTCTCGAAGAAATGATCCACCACGCTAGGGCTGTGTCTCGTGGGGTCAAAAATGCTCTCGTGGTCTGTGACTTACCTTTTTTAAGTTATCAAGAAAGTCTTACTCAAGCTATTCACTCCGCAGGTCGTCTACTCAAAGAAGCAGGAGTAGCTGCGGTCAAATTAGAAGGAGGATACCCGGCGATCGCTTCTACTGTAGAGCATCTTACTACTATTGGTATTCCTGTGATGGGACACGTGGGTTTAACCCCCCAATCTGTACATCAATTGGGTTATCTTCAACAGGGCAAAACTCCCCAAGAACAGGATAAAATCCTACAAGAAGCGATTAATCTAG
>CALGKL010000228.1 GCA_937930495.1 uncultured Gloeocapsa sp. | reverse complement strand
GTTGTTTTTTACCTCGACTTTGGAGTAACCAGAGTAATCCCCCTAGAGCGATCGCCCCACTGACGCTCCCTTCTCCTATAGCTACCACCGAATCGGCTAAGTTTGACCATAACCATACTATTAAGCCTAAACCAACTCCCGTGATTAAAATTGGCTTTTCTAGTTTTACCCCCATTGTTTTTGTCCCTTAATTCTTACTTATGCCCCTGTCTCATTTTAACTAATTTTAGGACACCGAGAAGACAAAAGTTACCTTATCTTCTTTCCCCAGGGAGAAGCGATCACCAGGGGTCAGACGATGACGATTACCTTGGCGTAACTGTTCGCCATTAACATAAGTTCCATTAGCACTACCCATATCTTCTAGATAATAATGGCCATCCTCTTCCAAACGGATATCTGCGTGGATGCGAGAGACGATCTCTGAGTTAGGTAAGTCTGAAACGTCTATATCTGGGGGGATTTCTTCATTAGGTCTCCCTAAATAGATAACTTTTAGCCCTTGAGGTAATTCCAGATTTTGTCCGGTTTGAACGTGATGTAAAAAGGCAGTCGTAATAGTTGGCTCAATTTTTACTGGTAACTCTGTCTCTAGGTTAGTTTGGGCTATTTCTTCTGACTCTGTAACTTCTGGTATTTCTGGGTTGGCAGCGACCGTTTTACCTTGTTGTAAGTTGTAACCACAGTTCCCACAGAAAACCGCATCATCTTGGACCGATGCCCCGCATTGGGGACATTGAATCATCATGGGTAGGGGAGTCATACACTCTTCGCAATTAGTTGCTCCTTCGGGGTTAACGTGGGCACAACTAGGACAAATAACCATATTTTTCACGCTCCTGTTTCAAATTTGCTCCTGCTTCTTCATCTAGTAACCACCATAATTCTCCTTGAGGTTGAATCAAACGGGAGGGGTATAACATTCCCTCTGCTTCTGGGGCAAAAATTTGTGACAAAGCAGATTGTTTATTGGCACCGGTCACTAAAAACATGACACATTTGGCGGCATTAATCAGGGGGAAAGTAAAAGTCAAACGAGGTTGACCATCCTTATCTCCTACTGTAATCAAGCGATCGCTCACCGTCAACGCTGCCGTTTTCGGGAATAAAGAAGCGGTATGTCCATCATCTCCCATTCCCAATAAAATCAGATCAAATACCGGTATTTCTCCCGCTGTTAAACCAAAAGCTTCCCGTAATGTTGTCTCATATTTTTGTGCATCTAGAGCCGGAGCTTGGGAATTAGTTGGCATAGGATAAATATTAGCTTCAGGAAAATTTACCTTATTTAACCAGACTTCCCTAGCCATTTTTTGGTTGCTTTGGGGATCATCAGGACTAACATAACGTTCATCACCCCAGAAAACCTGAATTTTAGACCAGGGTAAGGGGTTATTGGCGATCGCCTCGTAAAGAGGTTTAGGGGTATTTCCCCCTGCTAGAGCCAGAAAAAAATTATCTTTTACCTCTAGGGTTGCTTTAATTTTAGCGGTTACCAAATCTAAGGCCCTAGCAATAACAGAGGATTTATCTGTTAAAATTTCTAAGTGTTTTTCCATAATTTTCCCATTGTGGTAGCTTGGAGATAGCCTAAAATAGAGTCAATCAAATATAGTTTCAAGGATAACAATGAACAGCCTAGTCAACACCAGATATACGTCTTTGATTTTGAAGGTTACGGGGATAATTTTTATCATTTCTTCCTTTGTTGATTTTATCACTCTTGCTATTCCCGTCAAGCTTTTTCAATCCACTTGGCAATTACAATTTGTTTCTAGTGTGGTAGATAGGGGGGTTGTCCCATTACTAGGTCTAATTTTATTTTTATTGGGTTCTTGGTTAGATAGTACTATTGAGCCAACAGTAATCAAGAAGAAGAAAAAAAGTTTTGATTTCCGAATGTTATTGTTTACCCTTGCTGCGATTATGGGAGTTGGTTACTTATTGCTAGTACCTATACATATACGTAACGTTAACCAAGCCAGAAGAATGGCTTTAATTAATATCAATCGACAAGCTGAGCAATCAGATGTGCAAATCCAGACTCAATATAATCAGATTAAACAGCTAATCAATACTCCTAATGCTGCCGAAGAATTACAAAAACAAATTGCCCAGATTGACCAGATTTTTAACAGTGGACAAGAGTTATCAGGGGAACAGCGTTTACAACTAGAACAACAAAAACAAAGACTGACCAATTTTCAAGGTTTTATCGATAATCCTGAGCTTTTAGAGCAGGAATTAGCCAAATTGCAGACTCAATTAGACACCGATAAGTTAGCGAGAATAACCCAAACCAATTTAGAAGCTGTTAAACAAAGTACCAGGATTAGTTTAAATAGTTTATTCCTAGCGATCGCCTATAGCGTTTTAGGGTGGTTTGGTTTAAAAAATCTCCTCGGAGCCAAACCAAAAACCCGTCCTTCTGTACAATAACCTCAAAAAAACTCCCGTCACTAGTACGGGAGGAAGAGATTATTTACACCGCCAGACTAACCGCTGCTTCTTTCAATAAAGCTGCTTTATCGGTTTTTTCCCAGGGTAAATCTAAATCATTACGTCCAAAATGACCATAGGCGGCTACGTCTTGATAGAAACGTCCTTGACGCTCTCCTGGTAAGCCGCGTAGGTTAAAGAATTGGATAATTCCTGCAGGACGCAAATCAAAATTAGCCTTGACCAATTCGAGTATTTTGGCTTCGGGAATTTTGGCTGTCCCAAAGGTTTCTACCATAATGCTAACAGGACGAGCCACACCGATAGCGTAGCTAACCTGAACTTCACATTTTTCGGCTAAACCTGCGGCTACGATATTTTTAGCCACATAACGACAAGCATAACAAGCGCTGCGGTCTACTTTGGTAGGATCTTTTCCGGAAAAAGCGCCACCACCGTGACGAGAATAACCACCGTAGGTATCAACAATAATTTTACGTCCCGTTAAACCCGCATCTCCTTGAGGTCCACCAATCACGAATTTACCAGTCGGGTTAACTAGATAACGGGTGTTATCATTGGGTTTAAGCTCAAGGTCGTTAAATACTGGTTGAACTACTACTTCCCAGAGATCGCTTTTGATTTTCTTTTGGACTGCATCGGGTGCGGTGATCTCGCCAATGGTTTCTGTATGTTGAGTAGAGACTAATATAGTATCTATCCCTACGGGTTTACCATCTTCATAGGCAATGGTTACTTGAGTTTTGCCATCAGGTCTGAGATAGGGTAAATCGCCGCTTTTGCGTGCATAAGCTAATTGTCGAGAGATCCGATGAGCTAGACTGATAGGTAGGGGCATTAATTCTGGTGTTTCGTTACAAGCGTAACCAAACATTAAACCTTGATCGCCAGCACCGATTCGATCTAATTCGTCTTCGCTGAGTTGTTCTCTTTGTTCTTTAGCTTGGGTTACACCCTGGGAGATATCGGGGGATTGTTCGTCTATAGCTAGCAAAACAGCACAACTATTCGAGCAAAAACCGTTTTTAGCGTCTGTATAGCCGATTTCGGCAATTTTTTTTCTCGCTAACTCCACAAAGTTGACGTGAGCTTCGGAGGTAATTTCGCCGGTAATTAACACCAAACCTGTATTAACAACTACTTCTGCGGCAATACGGCTGTGGGGGTCTTCGGTAAGAAGAGCATCTACAATAGTATCGGAAATTTGGTCACAAACTTTATCGGGGTGACCTTCGGTTACTGATTCTGAACTAAATAGATAATTAGACAATTTGATTTAGCCCTCGGGTAATAACATTAATTATCTTTTAACGTTTAAGTGTAGATTGATTGAGTTAATATGGCAACCTCTTGAAGATTGTTAATAATAACGCTAGCTTGACTCAGATGCTCTGTCAATTGTGAATCCCTGCTAATACCAATAGTTCCAGCAGCTTGAGCTTCTTTAGCCATAGCGATATCTCCTGGAGAATCCCCCACCATCAGGGTAGCTTCAGGAGCAACTCCTAAATTACAGCAAGCAAGTCGAAATAATTCGGGGTTGGGTTTGGTTAGTTGGGAATCTACTCCCATCCCTAGTTGGATATAGTCAGAAAGTTGATGTTTCTCGATAAAAGCTTTTACCCCGGAAGGAGAATCAGCTGATAAAATGCCTAATTTTAAACCCACTTGTGATAAGGAATTGAGTACCTCTTTTACCTCTGGAAAGATTGGCGAAACCTCAGCGCGTTCGGGCATACTTTTGTCTGCTTCGAGAAAAGCTTGACGAGCGATCGCCAGGGAGTTAAACCAACTTTGACCTGTAGTCGCAATTAAACCCGCTGCGGCTATCTCATTTTCCAATCTACTTCCTACAGCCATTAAACCCAGAGGATTAAGACTATTGTTTTCTATACCAAAAGCTAGGCGTAATTCTGTTAAACTAAGCATCGGAGTCACCTCCGACACTCGTCTTCAGAACCGTGCGTGAGACTTTCACCTCACACGGCTCCTCAATTACTTGACCTTTGTCATAGGTGCCATTTCGTAGGCTTTTGTCAGTTCTAGTTTTTGCCTCATGACAATGAGCATGTACTAATTGGAGGTTGTCCTACGTATCTTTACCGCCTTTACATCTTGGGATAATGTGGTCAACTTCCCATAAGTCCCCACGGCAGATAGCACATTTACCTTTTTGCCTTTTTAGTAACTTTTGCTCTTTAGTTGTTAGTTCTATTGAGCTTGATAGTCTTTTTCCCCAGTAAATTTTGT
>CALGKL010000227.1 GCA_937930495.1 uncultured Gloeocapsa sp. | reverse complement strand
TAGGATCCCCAAAACGATAAGTTCGCAGTGCTTTGGTCATACCTTCTGAGGAGACTTGATAACGGCGATCGCTATCTAATAAGGTACTATCATCTTGACCGGCACTATCGATGAGAGGACAATGATTTAAAGGTAAAATAGCTGGGTAAATTATCGCTTTAGCTGGCGCCAGGTGAAGACGACGACACCAGAATAGACCTAAAGGATAACCACTACGTAAGAAAACCTCTTCCCAGTGATAAATACCGCGACTTTGAGGTACGGTGTAGTAGGAGAGACGATGTTGAGAATTGGGTAAAATTTCCGAGACACTGAGGCTTTGAGTTGATTGTGATTTACCCGTCAAAGCTACCGGTAACAAATCCCACACCTGAAAAAACCCTTTAGGTTGGGGTGTGGGATTATCTAACCACAATTCTAACTCTAATTCTTGTTCTACCGTTACTGGTTGAATTGGAGAGCGAGTAACCTTTAATTCTCGTACACTACGCAAACACAAATAACCCCCTACTAACAATAGGGAGATAATCATCCCACTGATTACGTACAACCAACCGGACATAGTATTAATCGCTGCACCAAAAAAGCAGATTGCGATCCCTCCTAAAACACAACCTCCAAAGGAAGGAGCGCAATAGTGAGTTTCTAGCCATTTTGGCAGAGAATTAGATGTTGTCATAGTTAGAGCAGTTTGCTTTTAAAGGTAAAAGACTATTTTGAAATATACTCCTGTAGTGCTTTAACTTCCAGAGGTGCTGATTTAAGAGAGCGCAGAGCCTCTACCGTAGCTTTAGCACCGGCGATGGTGGTGATAATGGGGAGTTTATAGTCTAGAGCACTACGACGAATTAGGCGATCGTCTACCTGATAGTCACCCCCTGTAGGAGTATTGATAATAAACTGAATTTGTTCGTTTTTAATCAAGTCGATGACGTGGGGACGACCTTCGTGTAATTTCAAGACCAATTCTACTCCTTCAATGCCGTGCTCTTCTAGGGTGCGCAATGTTCCCGATGTTGCCACTACTTTAAACCCAAGCTCAATTAAATCTCGCACCACAGGAACAACGGCGACTTTATCGCGATCGCTCAGGGAGACAAAAATAGTACCTTCTGTAGCTAAACGTACTCCGGCGGCTAATTCTGCTTTAGCAAAAGCCTTACCAAAATCAACATCTATCCCCATTACCTCACCGGTAGAGCGCATTTCCGGTCCGAGGAGAGTATCTGTTCCCGAAAACTTCTCGAAAGGTAGCACAGCTTCTTTTACAGCGATATGAGAGGGGATAGTTTCGGCGGTGACTCCGAGAGATTCTAGGGTTTTACCGGACATAACCAAAGCGGCGATTTTCGCCAGTGGTCTTCCTGTAGCTTTAGATACATAGGGAACGGTACGGGAAGCACGGGGATTAGCTTCGAGGATATATACCTGTTCTCCTTGGACCGCGTATTGAATATTCATTAACCCGACTACCTGTAAAGTTTGGGCTAATTTAGTTGTCCATTGACGAATAGTGGCTAAAACCGAGTCAGAGAGTGAGATATAGGGGATGGAGCAAGCGGAATCACCAGAATGTACCCCTGCTTCTTCGATGTGTTCCATAATCCCACCGATCACTACTTTACCCGTAGCATCGGTTAAAGAATCTACATCAACCTCGATCGCATTTTTTAAGAATTTATCGATTAAAATTGGGCGCTCTGGTTCAACCTGTACCGCATTGGTCATATAGTATTTTAATTGTTCGTCGGTGTAAACGATCTCCATCGCTCTTCCGCCGAGTACATAGGAAGGACGTACTACCACAGGATAACCAATTTTAGCAGCGATGGAGAGGGCTTCTTCATAACTGCGAGCGATCCCATTGGGGGGTTGTTTAATATCTAATTGCCGTAAAATTTGTTCAAAACGCTCTCTATCTTCAGCTATATCGATAGAATCGGGAGATGTTCCCCAGATTTTGGTTTGCACTTCACTCTCAGGACTTTGCAGGTACTGTTGTAGAGGGAGAGCTAGTTTTAAAGGGGTTTGACCGCCAAATTGAATAATAATTCCTTCGGGGTTTTCCGTTTCAATGATATTGAGTACGTCTTCCCTGGTGAGGGGTTCAAAGTAAAGGCGATCGCTGGTATCGTAGTCGGTGGAAACGGTTTCCGGATTGGAATTAACCATAATCGTTTCAAAACCAGCCGCACTCAAGGCGAAGGCTGCGTGACAGCAACAGTAATCAAATTCTATCCCCTGTCCGATTCGATTAGGTCCACCCCCGAGGATCATTACTTTCGGTTTATCCGAGGGGGTTACTTCCGATTCTCCCGTTTCGTAGGTAGAGTAATAATAGGGAGTAAAGGCTTCAAATTCGGCAGCACAGGTATCTACGACTTTATAAACTGGGATAATTCCTAATTGTTTACGGTAGGAGCGAACTTGATCTTCTGTGGTTTTGGTAGCAAAGGCGATTTGACGATCGCTAAATCCTTGTTGTTTGATCAAACGCAAGGTTGTTGCCTTAATTTCTCTCAGGGGTGTCCGTTTGAGGTATTTTTCCGTTTCTAACAACTCTTCCATCTTATCTAAAAACCAGATATCTATACCCGTTAGTTGATAGATTTCTTCGACACTCATTCCCAATTGTAAGGCTTGGTGAATCGCAAAGATTCTTTCGGGGTTAGGTATGCGTAAGTTGGAGCGAATCTGGGTTACACTAGGTAGCATTTCCTCTCGATCGCACCCAAAACCGTAACGTCCTATTTCCAGCGAGCGCAATGCTTTCTGAAAGGATTCTGTAAAAGTGCGTCCAATCGCCATCGCTTCCCCTACGGACTTCATCTGGGTAGTTAAAATTGGTTCAGCTCCGGGGAATTTCTCAAAGGCAAAACGAGGTATTTTTGTCACCACATAATCTATAGTGGGCTCAAAGGAAGCGGGGGTTTTTTTGGTGATATCATTAGATATCTCATCTAGGGTATAACCTACGGCTAATTTAGCGGCGAATTTAGCGATGGGAAAACCGGTGGCTTTCGAAGCTAGAGCCGACGAGCGAGATACCCTCGGATTCATTTCGATTACAATAAATTCCCCATTGATAGGATTCACCGCAAATTGAATATTTGAGCCTCCGGTTTCGACCCCTATTTCGCGGATAATTTTTAAAGAAGCATCCCGTAGACGTTGATATTCTTTATCCGTAAGGGTTTGTGCTGGTGCTACGGTGATTGAATCTCCTGTATGTACCCCCATGGGGTCAACATTTTCAATGGAACAAATAATTACCACATTATCGGCTAAATCTCGCATTACTTCTAGCTCATATTCTTTCCACCCCAACAGAGATTTTTCTACTAAAATTTGGGAGACTGGTGAAGCGTCTAGCCCATATTGAGCCATTTCTTCGTATTCTTCTTGGTTATAAGCTATTCCTCCTCCCGTTCCCCCTAGGGTGAAAGCGGGACGGATAATTAAAGGATAAGAGCCTATTTCTGCGGCGATCGCCTTAGCTTCGGTTATATTATTAGCTATTCCCGAAGGACATACTGGTATTCCTATTTTCTCCATTGCTTCTTTGAAGAGGAGTCGGTCTTCGGCTTTTTCGATCGCTGGTAATTTGGCGCCGATTAATTCTACGCCGTATTGGTCTAATACGCCACTTTTGGCTAAATTTACGGCTAAATTCAGGGCTGTTTGTCCCCCCATTGTGGGTAATAAGGCGTCTGGTCTTTCTTTGGCGATAATCAGGGCTACTATCTCTGGTATTAATGGCTCTATGTAGGTTTTATCCGCCATTTCTGGGTCTGTCATAATCGACGCGGGGTTAGAATTAACCAAAACCACTTCGTATCCTTCTTCTCTAAGGGCTTTACAAGCTTGTGTTCCTGAATAGTCAAATTCGCAAGCTTGTCCAATTACGATTGGTCCTGATCCTAATAGTAATATTTTCTTTAAGTCATTACGACGAGGCATAATTTATTTATTTTTCCTGATACTCTGTCCAATTGCTTTTCAACAGTATAAAACAAAAGTACAATTTAAGAGTTTTACCGCCAATTTCCTTAATTTTAGTCATCAATAATCCCTGACAAAAAAAATGAGTATTTTGAATCAGGATATACAGAAACAAGAAAACTTAAAAAACTTTCATCTCTCTTGGGTTTAATTCTCGCCATTGACCCGGTTGTAACCCGAGAATGGTTAACTCTCTTCCTCGTCCAATTTCTAAAGCAAAACGGACCAATCGCAGTGTGGGATAACCTACAGCTGCTGTCATACGGCGCACTTGTCGATTACGTCCTTCTGTCAGGGTTAATTCTAACCAAGTGGTAGGAATGTGTTTACGTTCTCGAATTGGTGGTTGACGTGGAGCTAGGGGGGGTTCTTCTGCTAAAATCTTAACTAGGGCAGGACGGGTTAATTCTCCTTTAATGATTACTCCTTGACTTAATTTAGCTAACGCTTCCGGTGTGGGTATTCCTTCTACTTGTACCCAATAACTGCGTTTATGGGCAAAATCCCGATGACCGAGACGGTGTTTGACTAGGTTATCATCGGTTAAAAGTAATAAACCCTCGCTGTCTAAGTCCAATCTTCCCACAGAATATACTCCGGGAATAGATATATAGTCTTTGAGAGTAGGACGAGTAGAGGTTGATTTTTCGTCGGTAAACTGACAGAGAACACCGTAGGGTTTATAAAATAAAATATATCTGGGTTTTACTCGGAAATTGGGCAATATTTTTCTAGACAAGATTTCAGGGTTTGACTATCGAAAATAACCGGGAGGAAATGAATACTCTTGACTTCGCGAAAATAAAATAAAATCGGTACAGGTTGCCAAAAAATACGCCAGTTGAGCCAATCTTGATAGGGAAATTGACGAATTTTTTGTTCACCCCGATATACCTCTAACTCTGTAGGTGTAAACTTAAGCTTGATCGTGGCTGTTTGCAACGTTAAAAATAAGCCGAAGCTAGCGACGCTAAAACCTAACCAGAGATTGAGTAGTGCTAAAGCTAAACCCAGTAAGACGATAACTAAGGGTAAGCGATAGCTAGGGGTTAGAGTGATGGTTTCGGTATTAGGAGATTGAGTAATCACGGCTAAAGTTTTTTATCTTCGATTATAACAATAGCTTTAAAATAGAAGTGGGATCAACGAGGGATAAGATGAGTAAGATAAATCAACAAAATAATTTAATAGCAGGTTTAGTGATTGGTAGTGCCATAGGAACCCTCACAGGTTTATTCCTCGCTACTCGTGGTAATAAAAACACTAGAGTAATCGTGAGAAAGTCTTTAGAAGCTTTACCAGAATTGACGGAAGATTTCGTCTCAACCGCACAACGTCGCGGTAAAAAATGGTCACGCTTGGCTACAGAAAAATTTAATCAATCTCTCACTCGTGTTCAAAAGGCGATCGCTACGGGTATAGAAGCGAGTAAGTTAGAGGCTAAATCAGGACAATCTCTGACTGATAATCAATCTGAGTCTTTTTGATTAAACTAGTGAATGAACCTTTGTTTTGGCTTGGCTTATCTCTTTTATTCGTTTCTGTGAGTTTAACCGCTGTTTTATTTACAGCTATCCCTGTCTTGATCGAATTATCCCGTACTGCTCGTAGTGCTGAAAAACTCCTAGATACCCTCAGAGAAGAATTACCCCCTACCTTAGAAGCTATCCGTCTGACTAGTCTAGAGGTTACTGAGTTAACCGAGGAGATTAATACCGGAGTCAA
>CALGKL010000226.1 GCA_937930495.1 uncultured Gloeocapsa sp. | reverse complement strand
GCTTTTTGCAAAGATCAACACAAAAAACTATATTTGCTAATCTTGCTCCATGAGGAATAATAATATATATGAACTACCGCGTCACGATAGTGCGCGGTAGTTCATTTCTTCGGTTATCTATCAGTATATCTGGTAAATAATCACGTAAATAGATTAATTTTGGCATTGTTTCAAAAATCCAGTGGTATTATGAATAATTTATCCTTTCAGGCACAAGACATATGACATTCTTGTTGGTAAATCGCTTAAAAGAAGATGAAAAAACTAGATTATTTCTTTTTTTGAGCCTAACTCTCTAGGAAAATCAATAAATACACCTTATAAGATGACTTTTTATTATTTTGCTTATGGTTTATGTATGTGTCCTCTAGATTTACGACAAACCATGGGAGAAGATATGTATCAGTATCTAATTGGAACAGCAATTCTGAGAGGATATCGTCTAAGATTTAGTCGCTTCTCTGTTAAGCGTCAATGTGGAGTCTTAGATATAAGACCTAATGCTGCACAATTAGTCGAAGGCGTGTTGTCTAATTTACCAAAAAGATTAAGTCTGCAACTAGACAAAAGAGAAGCAGTATTCCAACAAGGATATCGTCACGAAATCATTCAGGTAACTACTCAAGAGAAACTCTATCAAAATGTTCGTACTTACGTAGTTGTTAACAAATTATCTCAAGAAATTGCTCCTAATCAGAGTTATTATGATACTGTACTCAAAGGGGCTATATATAAGTTGTAGACTTTCCCAAGCATATTGTCAACAATTAGCGGCATATCTGGCTCAGTTGCAACGTCAAAAAGTTTAATTATGAAAAAACCTCAGTTACCACCTACCGAAGCGATTTCCTCTCATCCAGGGTTAAAAACCACCACAGACAATTGGTTTGAGTATCCCATCAGAGTTTATCCCCATCATACCGATTATGCAGGAAGAGTATGGCATGGAACCTATTTAACCTGGATGGAAGCAGCTAGAGTGGAATGTTTATTATCTAATGGTATTGATTTTGCCGAATTAGTCAACCTAGGTTGCGACCTCCCCGTAATTGATTTAGCCATCAGATACCATCAACCCCTAGCTCTGGGGATGAATGCGATCGTCAAAACCCGCATGAAAGAAATTACAGGAGTGCGGATTCATTGGGATTACAAGATTCAATCTCTCGACACAGAACAAACCTACGTTACTGCTAGAGTAACCCTAGTAGCCATAGATAGAGACAAAGGGAAAATTTTACGTCAACTACCTCCGGGTGTTAAAACCGTGTTATCACAACTACAAAAAGGGTAGTATTAATTTTCGTTAACTATAGGATTAAAAAATATCATAAAATTTTATATTGTCAAATGCACCATTGTTGCCTATGCTTTTCTTAGATAGTTATCTATAGCAGCATTTTTTAGCCCAGATAGTTAGGCCTTTTGTTAGCAAATCCTGACATGAGGAGCTAAAAAAAAAGTAACCAAGATAACTACTAAAATTCGATCAGATTACAAAAAATAGTAGAATAGATTTGAGGAAGTAAACAAAAATGTCGATCGCCGTAGGAATGGTAGAAACCCTAGGTTTTCCCGCCGTAGTAGAAGCAGCAGACGCCATGGTTAAAGCAGCTAGAGTAACCCTAGTCGGTTATGAAAAAATTGGCACAGGAAGAGTAACCGTCATCGTCAGAGGGGATGTCTCGGAAGTCCAAGCCTCAGTAGCCGCAGGAATAGAAGCCGCGAACCGCGTTAACGGTGGTCAAGTACTCTCAACCCATATTATCGCGCGTCCCCATGAAAACCTAGAATACGTTCTCCCCATTCGCTACACCGAAGAAGTCGAACAATTCCGAACCTACTAAAAAACCAAACAGTTAATCTGAGACAACATTAACTGTTGTTGTCCACAAACAGGAGTTATTATTTATGTCGATCGCCGTAGGAATGGTAGAAACCCTAGGTTTTCCCGCCGTAGTAGAAGCAGCAGACGCGATGGTTAAAGCAGCTAGAGTAACCCTAGTCGGTTATGAAAAAATTGGCACAGGAAGAGTGACCGTCATCGTCAGAGGGGATGTATCGGAAGTCCAAGCCTCAGTAGCTGCAGGGATTGAAAGCGTCAGAAGAGTAAACGGTGGACAGGTATTATCCCACCACATTATCGCGCGTCCTCACGAAAACCTAGAGTACGTTCTCCCTATTCGTTATACCGAAGAAGTGGAACAATTCCGCGAAAGCATTAACCCCCGTCCCCTAGGAAGACCCTAATCCCAAGTAACGACAAAAGCCAATGCAAATTGCCAGAGTTATCGGCACAGTGGTCAGCACTCACAAAACCCGTAGTCTTACAGGTGTTAAGTTATTACTAGTACAGTATGTTGACGCCGAAGGACAACTGTTAGAAAACTATGAAGTAGCAGGAGACATCGTAGGCGCGGGTATTAATGAGTGGGTATTAGTGACTAGAGGTAGTGCAGCCCGTCAAGAGCAAGGACAGGAAAGCAAACCTCTAGATGCTATGGTAGTCGGGATTATTGATACTGTCACAGTAGCCAATGGACTGCTATATAGCAAAAAACAGTACGAGTATCCAGTTTAATCAATTTTGTTTAGATCTACAATTTCGGAGGAATCGTGTTAGTAGAAGTCCTCACCACACCAGCACCACCTACCCCTTGGTCAAAAGATTTAGCCGAACCACGGATAGATCCCAGTGCTTATGTACATTCATTCTCTAATCTGATTGGAGACGTTTACGTAGGACCTAACGTCTTAATCGCTCCAGGGACATCGATTCGAGCTGATGAAGGCAGTCCCTTTTATATCGGAGAAGGTACTAATATCCAAGACGGAGTAGTCATTCACGGACTAAAACAAGGTCGCTTTCTAGGAGACGACCAACGAGAATACTCGGTCTGGATCGGTAAAGAAACCTGTATTACTCACATGGCACTTATTCACGGTCCTGCTTATGTGGGTAATTACTGTTTTATCGGTTTTCGTTCCACCATCTTTAACGCCAAAATTGGTGATGGTTGTATTGTTATGATGCACGCACTGATTCAAGACGTAGAAATCCCTCCAGGGAAATACGTCCCCTCCGGTGCGGTCATTACCAATCAACAACAAGCAGATCGCTTACCTGATGTCCAAAGTAGCGATAAAGAATTTGCCAGTCACGTTGTAGAAATCAACGAAGCCCTCAGAGCGGGTTATCTGTGTGCGGCTAATGTCGCTTGTATCAACCCTATTAAAGAACAACTAGAAAATCAACAGAGCAAGGGAAATATGAGTTTGAATGGAGATATCCGCGACCAAGTCCGCAATCTCTTGGCTCAAGGATCGAAATTAGGCATAGAATATGCCGATGAGCGTCGCTTTAAAACCAAATCTTGGTTAAGTGGTTCTAGTCTACAAGGGCAGAGAGAAGACCAAGTAATGCAGGAGTTGCAATCAATACTTAAAGAACACGAAGGTGAGTATGTCCGCTTAATTGGCATTGATCCTCAACAAAAACGTCGTGTTTTAGAATTGATTATTCAACGTCCTGGAGAAACCGTTAGTTATCAAGCACCTAGCCCTAGTAACTATACCACTGGTACTAACTCTGCTAATAAGGTTAATAACGATTTTAGCGCTCAGATTCAATCATTCTTACAACAAGGTTGTCAACTCAGTCTCGAACACGCCGATAAACGTCGTTTCAAAACCAAATCTTGGCTCACCGTCGGTACTTTAACCAGTAATACCCCTAGCCAGGTTAACCAAGAAATACAAGCTAACTTGCAAAGCTATCCTGGTGAATACGTTCGCTTAGTAGCCGTAGATCCTCAAGCTAAACGCCGTGTCGCTGAAATAATTATTCAACGTCCCGAAGGGTCCTTGAGCATAACAACCACCAGTAGTAATAGTCAACCAAGCTCTCAGCCTAGTTATGCCTCTACTAGCCAGAGTAGCAGTTCTAGTTTAGACGCTGAAACTATTAACCAAGTACGTAATCTCCTCGCTCAAGGTTGCAAAATTGGCACAGAACACGCTGATAAACGTCGTTTTAAGTCCCAATCTTGGCATAGCTGCGCTCCCATTGAAGCTACAAGAGAAGCAGATGTCATTGCTGCCCTAGAAGCTTGTTTGCAAGAACATCAAGGGGAATATGTACGTTTGATTGGCATCGATACCCAACAAAAACGCCGAGTCTTTGAAAGTATTATTCAACGTCCCGAGGGGAATAATAGTAAGCCTGTAGCTCAAAACCCATCAAACCCAACTACAAACAATAACTATAGCAATAGCAATGGCAAGGGTAATGCTTCTAATAGTAGTCTCTTAAATAGTGAAATCCTGGCTCAATTGCGCAATCTGATTTCTCAAGGTTATACCATTGGCACAGAACACGCTGATAAACGTCGTTTTAAATCCCAATCTTGGCATAGCTGCGCTCCCATTGAAGCCACAAGAGAAGCAGATGTCATCGCCGCCTTAGAAGCTTGTTTGCAAGAACATCAAGGGGAATATGTACGTTTGATTGGCATCGATACCAAGCAAAAACGCCGCATTCTTGAAACCATTATTCAACGTCCCTAGGGTCAGCGGAAGTCGGCAACTGTGCTGATTTCTGCTCACTATTTTTCTACCTAAATCCAGATGATGTATTTGCCCTCTGTGCAACCAATCTCTCACCAAGATATATATATCAATGGTGATGTCTCTATAGATCCTCAGGCTATTATTGCTCCTGGCGTGATTTTACAAGCTGCTCCCAATAGTCGCATAGTTATTAAAGCAGGTGCTTGTCTGGGAATGGGAACCGTTCTTAATGCTTATCAAGGAAATATCGAAATCGATTCGGGAGCTGTGTTAGGTCCTGGTGTCTTGATCATCGGTAATTGTCACATAGGCTCTAATGCTTGTATCGGAACAGCTAGTACTGTTTTGGATACTAAGATTGAATCTCAAAGCATGATTCCTCCTGGTTCTTTGATTGGCGATCGCTCTCGTCATCAAGGGGAAGATTCTCCCACCCTTGAGACTGAACTACCTGCAACCGAAAATCCTCCAGAACATACCGAAATTGTCGAAGAGACTCTAGAAGAGATCGCCGTAGAATCAGAGCCTAAAATTGACTCTCCTACTAAGGATTCTCCGGTTATTGGTGAGGTTTATATTAATCAATTGCTCTTAACTCTTTTTCCAGAAAGTAAAAACTTAGGCAATTCTCAAAAATAATTATTACCTTGTCATAACTGAGTAAACACTCAGTCAATGTTAATTAATATTAAGAAAAAATAAACAACAGCTAAGAACAGCTCTGATTAGCTGTTGCTCTTGTGTTGTTTAAATTAGAATGATTAGAAAAATTAATATAAGCTAACAAAAAAATGAATCGAAAAAATCAAAAATTTTTGCTGATCAAGTTTCAATTCATGTTAGTATGAAAAGGCGAAAATAAAAAACGTCAAAAATATAGAGGCTCAAAACTTTATAGTAATCCGCGCTCTAAACCCAATAGTTATAGATTGATGTTCGGTTAGCGCGATAGTTGACAGAAAATCCCACAATCTAGAGTAATCAGATTCAAGATTCAACTATAAATTCGTAACTGGCGGTCAGACAAATCGCCATGGCTTCTCAGACAGAAGCAACCCAAATAAGTTAGCAATCAGCCTTGAGTAGATGGAGGAATTAACCTAATGGTGCAAGCAAAATCAGGTCCTAGCTTTAAAGCAGGGGTACAAGACTACAGACTTACATACTACATGCCAGATTACACTCCCAAAGATACGGATATTCTGGCGGCTTTCCGTGTAACCCCTCAACCAGGTGTTCCCCCCGAAGAAGCAGCAGCAGCAGTAGCAGCTGAATCTTCTACAGGTACTTGGACAACAGTATGGACTGATAACTTAACCGATCTAGACCGTTACAAAGGTCGTTGTTATGATATCGAGCGCATCCCTGGAGAAGATAATCAATTCTTCTGTTTTATCGCTTATCCTTTAGACCTGTTTGAAGAAGGTTCAGTAACCAACCTCTTAACCTCACTCGTAGGTAACGTATTTGGCTTTAAAGCTCTT